>SLHU01000064.1 GCA_007135995.1 Clostridiales bacterium
AGGCAGAAGTAACAGCCGGGAAATACTCGCCTGGTTAGAAAAAGAAAATCTGTTTATTGTGCCGATTGACAGCGATGGAAACTGGTACCGCTTTCACCCGCTTTTTGCAAAGACGCTTTACCGGCAGCTTGAGACACATGTCTCAGCTGAGGAAATCTGCCAGCTGCATGAACAGGCAGCTTTATGGTTTCTTTCCAGGCACGATGCAGGCGAAGCGATCAGGCATTTTCGCAAAAGTCAGAACCAGGCTCAGATTGCAGCGGTTTTCGATTCAAATCTTGAAAACATCCTTGAAGCGGAAGGACCCAGGCTGTTTTTAGACTGCATGAACATCTTGTCTGATAAATGGCTGCGCCAATATCCGCGTCTGCTTGCCTACAAGGCCTGGTTTTGTCTGGTTCACAGCGGGAAAGAAGCGGCGCTTGAATGCCTGGAACAAGCAGGCGCTGCTGATGAAAACATACAATGGGAAAGGCAGCTGACCGACGAGATAAAAGGCATGTTTTCAGTCGTTTGGACTTATCTGAAAATATACGATCAGCAGATGGAGCAGGCGGCCAGACATGCACAAACAGCCTGGAAGCTTCTTCCTGAGCACAATCAGTTCTGGAGAACAAGCATCGCGATTATCTCAGGCGATACCCATTTGTTTTCAGCAATGCCGCAAAAGGCCTATCCCTTTTATCTGGATGCACATCTGAGCAATGAGCGGCATGGTAATCACTATTTATATATCAGCACCGGGTTCAAGCTGGCAACCGCGCTGTATTTTACGGGACAGACAGATAAAGCGGAAACACAGGTCCGCCGCCTGCTGGAAGTTGCCAGAGAAGAAGGTTTTTCGAAGGTCAGCAGAACGGGTCTGCTCTGGACGCTGCTGGGAGAAATTTTACGTGAACGTGCTGAGTTTGATGAGGCACGCCGTTGTATGCAAAGGGGTCTTCTGATCAGTGAGAAAGAAAAACCATCCTTTGCATGGAATCTTCTGTTCAGTATAAAACTGGCTTTATCTCAGAAAAAATACCAGGACGGGCTGTCGCATACAGAAAAAATAATGGTGATAGATCATCAAGCGGGTCTGCCGCAGTTCATCTTGCTCCCGGCTGTCGCTTTGCAGGCGCGGCTGTATCTGGCGATGAAGCTGCATGAGAAAGCAAAACAGCTCATACAGACGACAGCGATTTGTGCCACCACATGGCCAAAGCCTGGACAGGAGCACCTATATCTCGCGGCTGTCCGTCTCCATCTGAAAGACAGGATAAGCGAGAAAAACCCAAACAGAAAAAACCCAAACAGAAAAAATCCAAACGGGAAAAACCTAAACGGGAAAAACCTAAACGGAAAAAATCCCGCCGGGTATGACGATGATGCGAAGCAGATCAGCCAGATTCTTTCAGATCTTTATCGCCGGCTAAGCGACGAATCGTATCTTGAACTGGCTGTCGACAGCCAGCTGCTGCAGGCGAGGCTTAATTTCTGCACAGGCCGGCAAAGCGATGCCTGGACCCTGCTGAAAAAAGCGGTCACTCAGGCCATAGCAGCTGGTCGAATTCAGTTACTGGTGGATGACAGCGATGATTGGCCCGATCCGGGTGAGCTTTACCGGCGAATATTGCCTGACATTGAAGCAGCGTCTGAAACAGGTAAAGAGGGTCTGTCGATACTGAGACGGTCACTGTCAATTGAAGATGAGATCAGGCAGAAGACTGACATGCTTAGCGAAAGCGCCTCACAGGCGACGTCCGATAGTCTGGCACTCATTGAACCTTTATCAGACCGTGAGCGGGAAATTCTTGACTTAATCAGCCGGGGACTGACCAATAAAGCCATATCAGAACAATTATTCTTATCAGCTGGAACAATCAAATGGTACACAAGTCATATCTACAGTAAACTGGGTGTCAGCAGCCGAACCGAAGCGGCGCTGCTGGCGAATCAGCTGGGGCTGTGTGATATGAGCAAGTGAGAAGGAGTCTGTTTTGACAGGACATATTCTGAAAATCAAAGCCATGATGCCGCCGCTCGATCCATACATTGTACCGCGGCTGGCTATTATTGAGCGCCTGGATGCTGATCTTTTCAACGGCCAGGACTTTTGCCGGCAGCTGACATTGCTTTCAGCCCCAGCCGGGTTCGGGAAAACAACACTCGCCCGGGAATGGATTGAGCGGCAGAGTACCGATCGTGCCTGGTTATCCATAGACGAAGCCGACAATGATGTCACACGTTTCTGGGTCTATATGATTACCGCTTTGCAGTCAGGCTGCGATAAGATTGGAAAAGGTGCGCTGGCTCTTCTGCATTCTTCAGGGAGTAATCTGCAAGGCACACAAGACAATCCGGATTTTCTGATACCATTGATGAATGAACTGTATTTGCTTGAAAAACCCGTCATCCTTGTCCTTGACGACTACCATCTGATACAAAACAGTACAATCCACAAGCACATGACTTTTTTCATTGAAAATATGCCGCCCAAGGTTCATCTGGCGATTACAACGCGTTCAGACCCGCCATGGCCGCTCTCAAAATGGCGGACCCGAAACGTAATGCTGGATATTCGCCTCAACACACTGTCTTTCACTGAGGCTGAGACAGATATGCTTTTCTCGAAAAGTGAAAGCCTGCAATTAAATGACAAACAGAAAAAAGCCTTACATAGAAAAACGGAAGGATGGATCGCTGGTCTGAAACTGGCGATTTTGTCGCTTTCTGCTGCGAAAAATACGGAACATTTTATTGAGCAGTTTACAGGCAGTAACCGGCACATTCTTCATTTTCTGATTGAAGAGGTCTTTTCAAAGCAAACTGAAACAGTCCAGGAATTTCTTTTAAAGACATCAATCCTCACACGCTTTTGTGTTGAACTATGTGATGCGGTCACCGAGCGGCAGGACAGCGCCGAGATGATTCAGCAGCTTGAGAAAATCAACCTCTTCGTGATTCCTCTTGACGATCAGGGGATTTGGTATCGCTATCATCCCTTATTTGCGGATGTGCTCGCTGTAAAGCTGAAAAGCCAGCATCCTGCCCAGGTTTCAGCGCTCTACAGCCGGTCAGGACAATGGCTGTTGGAAAACGGAGAACCGGGAGAAGCCGTGCGGCAACTGCTGTCAGGCAATTTGACTGATCAGGCGGGACAGATTATCCACGACTATTATGACCAAATTCTGCAGTCGGAAGGGCCATCACTTCTATATATCATTCTTCAGCGCTTCCCCGACACGCTTTTCATGAATTATCCGCGCCTGATGGCGCACATGATCCTTTATATACTGATTCACCAGGGCCGGGCTGAAGCAAAACGGTATCTGGATCTGGCGGACACACTGACATATTCAAGTGAGCAGGATCAGACAGAATTTGAAGGCATTTTGTCCGCAGCCAAGGCATATTACTTCATTTTCGGCAACGATTTTGACCAGGCGGTAAAAGCTGCCAAGGCAGCGGTATCACGGCTCTCGCCGAAGAATCATTACTGGCGCATGAATACTGCGATTTACCTGGGCGACTCAAATCTTTTTTCCGGACAGGCAAAACAGGCGCTGGTCTATTACCAGCAGGCTCAGGCCAGCAGCCGCAGAATCGGCAACCAGGTTTTGCAGATGAACACAGGGTTTAAATCAGCTTACAGTCTCTACATGATGGGCCGGCTGAATGAAGCGGAGGCGCTGGTTTATAAACTGCTCAGTGAAGCAAAAACAGCAGGGTTGTCAAACATACCACGTACCGGACTGCTCTGGACTTTATACGGTGAGCTGCTGCGTGAAAAAGGCAATCTTGAAGAGGCCAGCCCGGCAGTTGAGCGAGGCATTTTGTACAGCGAGCCTGAAAAGCCATGTCTTGGCTGGAACTATCTTTTTGAGGCGGACTTGTTCTTTTCGCAAAAACAAAATGAAGCCGCACTGCAGGCACTGGAGTCAATCGAACTGCTGCATCTGGAGGTGACGCTGCCCTCCTTTATCACATTTCCCGCTGCTGTCAGAAAAGCACGCATACTGGCTGCAGACGGACAAGCAGCTTCCGCCAGGGACTGTTTGTCTGTCGCGGGAATTTCAGAAAACGCGCAGGTCAGAAAAGGCGAAGAAGCAGGCTATCTGGTTCTGGCTGAGATCATGATGGCAGAACATGAAAGACAGACCAGCCTGATCAGCCAGATAATGGCAACAGTCAGTGAACAGGCACAAGAGGGCGGCTGCAAAGGACTTCTGATAGAAGCAAAGCTGCTGGAAACTCAGTTTGCCAGGCTGGAAAACCAGCCAGCAGCCGCAAAAAAACTGCTGACGGACGCGCTTGTAATGGGGACCGGTTCCGGCTATTTTCAGCTCTTCTGCAATCGGAAAGAACAGCTGATCCCCCTTGTTGAATGGCTGTCCGCCGGCAAATCATATAATCTCGAGACGGAGATGATTTCGGATCGTCTTTTGGCTCTGCTGGATATAAATAAAACCAGCCATGGCCAAAAATCAACCGGAGACCAGACGTCTGAACCTGCTCCTGCAGCTGACGCGCATGCGATTGAAGCGCTGGTGGAAAAACTCAGCAGCAGAGAACTGGAAATACTGATCTTGATCAGCCAAGGACTGTCAAACCAGAATATATCCGAAAAGCTGTTTCTGACACTGGGGACGGTTAAATGGCATACCAGCAATATTTACGGCAAGCTAGGTGTCCGCGGCAGGACACAAGCGGTTGCCCAGGCCCGGCAGCTTAAGCTGATCTAGCAGCCGAAGCGGCAAGCATACAGCCAGCATCAGTTAGCGATGCACCGGCTGACAAATCGCGTTCGGACCAGTGATCTGGATGCTGACAAAACGCGTTCGGAACAGTGATCTGGACGTATTTTATTGGCTTTTATCAAACAGGCGGCTATATGCACGGCCCATGACGATATCAAGCTCATCATCAGAAAAAGTAATCCCTTCAGGCCAGTTCTGCGGATCACGAAAGGCGCCAACCCAGTTTTTAAGCGGACAGACAACGTTCAGATAAGGGCCGTCAGAACCAAACAGCACACGCCAGGGGCCAATCGTATCAAGCACTTGCCGCAGCACACGATAAAAATGCGCCGGGTATCTGAGATAGGTTTGCTGCCAGCCAGAAAAATCAACCAGGCAGTTTGACTTCATATTGCAGATCATCAGCGCTTCTTCCCACCAGTTATAACCGCAGTGAGCCATAATGATACGCAGCTGCGGAAAGGCAGCAGCAACATCGTCAACATAAGCGGGCCGGCCAAAACGTGACTTCATGGGAGCCGGCTGGCCGCCGGTATGGATCAGAAGCGGCAGCTGGTAATCCTGGCACTGCTGGTATAGCGGAAAAAAATCTTCGTCGTATGGATACCACCCGGAAGCAGGATGAAGCTTAAGTCCCCTAAGACCCCACGTCTCAACACCGCGTCTAAAAAGCGCCAGCGCTCCGGGACGGCGCGGATCAAT
>SLHU01000429.1 GCA_007135995.1 Clostridiales bacterium
AAAACAAAAAAGGGAAAGAACAAAAATGGTGATCAAGGGCAGCGCAATGGGCTGTGTCTGGACCGGCGTTGTGATTGTCGGCATGTTTATTGTCCTGGGCATTCTCAGCTTTCTTTTTGTTCGCTTTATCCTCCCTGATGATATGCTCGAAGATATGACTGACCCGGCGATCACCGAAACAACTGAAGACAATGATAACAATGAAGACAACAGTGATCTGACCTTTATCCTCAATGACCGGCCCGGTATTTAGGCTGAGGCCTTACTGACAGCGGTTTTCCCAGAATATTGCCTGGTATGGCAAGCCTTCTTCGGCATGCAAGCCCGGCATCGGCTTGTCTGTGTGGCTTTGCGTTGACTTACCTTACTGACAGCGTTTTCCCAAAGTAAGGCAAGACTTTTCCGGCTCAGCATATTGGGCCGGTGTTTTGCAGCCCCTCAAAGGCCTTGCCCTCTTTTTTTCGCTTACCGGCAGACCGGCCTTTTTCCCGGGCATATCAGTCTTCCAGATCCTGTTCACCCAACAGCGTACTTTCATCTGACCGTGAATGCATGATGCTGCGGGCAGCGTCCGCGTTATATGCGGCGCCGTCCTCTTGCTGGTCGCTTGCGGGTGACAAGACGGGCTGGAATCTGAACGTCATTGATTCTTCGGTACTCTGACGTGCAGCCCTGACGGCTGCGTCGCATAAGGCAAACTGGCTGTCAATCGCCTGTTTTCCCCGTTTATCGACGCGTGCATACTGGCCGTCAGGTTTCATGATCCTTGCTTTCAATGTATCCGCGAGCTGAATGTCAATGACCTCCATCACACGGTCACGTACCTGTTCGTCTTCCAGCGGAAACAGCAGTTCTATGCGCCGGTCAAGGTTTCTTGGCATCCAGTCAGCGCTGGACAAAAACAGATCTTCCTGACCATCATTATAAAAATAGTAAATCCGGCTGTGTTCCAGGAAACGACCGATAATACTGCGGACAGTAATATTGTCCGACAACCCGGGGACACCGGCTCTCAGACAACAGATTCCCCGGACAATCAGATCTATTTTCACCCCGGCCTGCGACGCCTTATAAAGGCAGTCAATGATCATCGGGTCCACCAGTGAATTAACTTTGACAATGATCCGCGCCGGCCGGCCGGCTTCTGCCAGACGCTGCTCCTGGTAAATACGCCGCTCGAATTCCTTTCGCATCCAGAAAGGTGCCGGTACCAGTTTATGCCAGGTCAGCGGCGCTGAATAACCTGAAAGCATATTAAAAAAAGCAGATGCGTCAGCACCGATGCTTTCGGAACATGTCAGCATGCCAAAATCAGTGTACAGCTGAGCGGTGATATCGTTGTAGTTGCCGGTTCCCAGGTGGATATAACGCCTGATCCCATCTTCGTCGCGCCGGACAACCAGCGTGATTTTGCTGTGCGTCTTAAGACCCACCTGACCATAGATCACGTGGCAGCCTGCCTGTTCCAGCTTCCTGGCCCACTGGATATTGTTCTCTTCATCAAATCTCGCCTTCAGCTCAACCAGAACCATGACTTGTTTGCCGCGCTCAGCAGCCTCCGCCAGGTACTGAATCACCGGCGACTGGCCGCTGACACGGTATAAAGTCTGCTTGATCGCCAGTACATCCGGATCATCGGCCGCACGGCGCACCATTTCGATGATCGGGTCAAACGCCTCAAAGGGATGATGCAAGAGTATATCTTTCCGGCGAATGGCTTCGAAAAGATCCACATCCTGAAGCAGGGGATTTGGCTGTCCTTCATATGGCGGATACCGGTGCTCGTCCATATCGGGCAGCTTGCACAAGGGATTGAGGCAGGTTAAATCAAGCGGGCCGTTCAAGGTATAGATATCAGGTTTGTCGATTCCCATCGCCTGACTGATCTGGCGCAGCATCGCTTTGTCAAAACCCTCTTCAACTTCAAGCCTGATCACTTCGCCCCAATGACGCTGCTTGAGCTGTTTTTTGATTTCAGTCAGCAGATCGGCCGCTTCCTCTTCTTCTATGTCCAGATCGGCATTGCGCATAATCCGGAAACAGTATGCACCGCCGATCACAACATTGTGAAAAAGGCGATCCATAAAATGACGGATGACATCTTCCAGGAAAATAAACGTTATGTAGTCCGGGTCCGGCAGCCTGACCAGGCGCGGTAATACAGAAGGTACCTGAACAATTGCATATCCTGATTCATCGTAACCGGAATCAGCCGGCATTTTCTCAATCTCGACACAAAGATTGAGCGACTGATTGCTGATCAGCGGGAAAGGCCGGGCCGCGTCTACTGCCATAGGCGTCAGAATCGGGTAGACGGTTGTATTGAAATACGACTCAAGATACTGTTTTTGCTCCTTGCTGAGCGAATCACGGTCTTTAAAACGTATCTGCTGTTCTTTGAGCGCCGGCTTTAAAACACGGTTAAATGTAGAATACTGGCGGGACATCATGCGATGTGTCCGTTCTGATATGGCCTCCAGCTGTTTGCCGGGCGTCAGCCCTGCCGGGTCGGGCTTCGTGTAGCCGGCATGAACCATATCCTTGAGCGAGGCCACACGGATCATGAAAAACTCATCCAGATTGGAGCAGGTGATACCAAGAAACTTCACACGCTCTAAAAGCGGGTTTTGCTTATCTCTCGCTTCATCAAGCACACGCTCATTAAACTCAAGCCAGCTTAGTTCGCGGTTGATATAACGGCTCTCTTGTTCAAGCATGTTTATTTCATCTGTTTTCACTTGCGTTGCCTCCTCTTGTCTGGTATCACTTTCCTTGCGGCTTCTTGTCAGAGTTTCACCGGCTGAAAATACGCTTACCCGGTCTGCCTTGTTGAACACTTTCCTGACCGTTTTCACTTTTTAATTATATGCTTGCCATTTCAATGGTCAGGCGGCTTCTTGTCAGGATTTGCACAATCTCTCAGCCGTGACGCAATTATCTTCGTTTTTTCACTTCCACCTTATAGCCATATACCTGTTCAAATAAAGCTGATTTCTGGTCAATATTCCAAAGCTCAAGGGTCAGATCACGATCAGCCATCACAGACAAGATCATTTTTTGCTTATCAAACTCAATCTCAATCTGACTGATTTTCTGCTGATGTCCGGCATCCATTGCGTCTGCCAGCCGCAGCAGCGCCGTCAGCTTGGCGATCACCAGCTGATCCTCAGATGGCAGGCGGGTAAACTGCGGTTCACTCAGCTGTAAATTGCCGCCATGATAGCGCGCAATATAAGCGGCGATCGTCTGCTCTCTGCCTGTCAGGCCGATTAGTTCAGTCGCCATAATAATATTAAAAGACCTGTCATGATGACGTGATATGTTAACATATTTACCACAATCTCTCAGGATGGCGGCAACTCTTAAAACGAGTCTGTAGCGGCTGCTAAGCTGGTGAAGCCTCACAGTTTCATCAAACAACAAAATAACAGCCTTTTCAACAGCCTCATTATGCGCTTTATCCGTCTTGAACCGCTTGGCCAGCTGCCGGCTGGCAGCGAGCAGATCATCATTCGAGTGATGCGATAACTGATAATTTTTCTGGTCGCAGGCATATTCCACCAGCACACCTTCAGCCAGTGAAATCCGCGGCAGGTAAATGTTTTTCGCCCTGGTATAACTGATCAGCTTGCGCATGATGATCGCGGCCGGCAAAAGCAGCGATGCATGCTCCGCGGGAATATCATAGTCCAGCGCCAGATCGAGCGGTTTGTTCTGCAGCAGCAGATGATAAATTTTGTCGAAATCTTTTTCAGTGATCTGTGTGACCGCTTTGTCTTCAAGACCGGCCAGTTTGCTTAAATAAGCCAGTTCATGTCCGGTAATAATTAAATTCTTATAGATGATGCCCTTTGGCTCATGCAGATGGTAGGTCGATAAGTCAATAGAGATATATTCGTCCATCAGCGACGGCAGATCTGCTGTTCTTCTTTCCAGATCAGCAAGCAGCTCACGAATTCGCAGCGATCCCAGCAGCAGATTTTGTGAGAAGATAAATTCACCTTTATGGTAAACAGTCAGCTGTATGCTGCCGGCACTGATATCAACAATTAAAGTGCCCTCTTTGATCAGCGCCGTGAACTGCGGCATCAAAGACCAGGTTGACATCATATGATAGTATCGTTCTTCACTGTTGCTGAGAATTTCAACTTGCAGCCCGCATTGCCTGGCAATCTGGTCGATCGCATAAAGGCGGTTTGACGCTTCACGAAAAGCACTGGTGGCCAGCACCCGATACTCACCAATGCGATACCCCTCCATATCCCTGATAAAACCATTCAGCACATCGACACAGGATTCAAGGACCGGCTGGCTGATTTCACCTCGGGTATAGGTGTCTGTACCAATCGCCAGGGTTCGTCTGATCGACTCGACAACTCTGGGCGGTTCTTTTTTCGCCAGTTCAGCAATTTTTATCTGTATTTCATGCGAACCTACATCAATGGCTGCATAAAGCTTTTTTCTAGCCATAATTCGTCCTTTCAAGTGTTCTGTCATCACCAGGGCAGTCTGCAGGCCAGCTATCCGGCAGGGAACTTTTCAGTTCAGTCTTAGGTTGCCTGCACCTTTCAAACACCAAATGATACGCCCAGCGCTTTTGCCGAACGCACGAGCAGATCGTCCGCAGTCACATCGCGGCGTCGGCCGGCTACCTCAGCCAGCGGCACAGGTTTCACTTCCTGATGATGCATCCCCACCATAATACCGAAGGTCTCCTGCTGAATCAGGCAGGCTGCAGCCGTGCCAAGGTTGGTGGCCAGCACACGATCAAACGGACAGGGGGTTCCGCCCCGCTGATAATGTCCGGGTACCGTCACCCGAATCTCCTGGCCTGTTTTTTGCTCCAGGTCATGCGCGACCTTATATGATACGGAAGGATATGCCCAGTCCTGACGTGCTTCTTTACGTCCTTTTTTTGACATTTCCGCTTCCTGCTTAGACAAAGCGCCTTCGGCGATCGCAATAATCGAGAATTTCTTCTTCTGCTGCTGCCTTTTTTCCAGCGCTTCAATGATCACATCCAGATCATAGGGCATTTCAGGAATTAAAATAACATCCGCACCACCGGCAACACCTGCATGCAATGTCAGCCATCCGGCCTTATTGCCCATCAGTTCAATGAGAAAAACACGGCCGTGTGAGGTGGCAGTTGTATGAATGCTGTCAATAACATCGGTGGCGATATTAACAGCGCTTTGAAAACCAAATGTAATATCGGTGCCCCATAAATCGTTGTCAATCGTCTTTGGCAGCGAAATGACCGGCACGCCGTTTTCCGACAGCAGGTGCGCGGTTTTATGCGTCCCATTACCGCCCAGCACCACCAGCGCATCAAGCTGGTGGGCTTTTGCTGTCTCCACCATCGCTTTCAGCTTGGTCGGGCTGTTTTCAGTCTGAGGATCG
>SLHU01000314.1 GCA_007135995.1 Clostridiales bacterium
ATTTTCTCTTTTTGTTACTTGGTCTTTAGCAATATAGTGTTTGTTTTTTACTGTGAAAGTCCCGTCAGAGTCTTTCGTCTTGGCTCACAGTCATTATTTTGAACTAATTGCTAATAATCATCTTATTTATAATATCAGTCTGTTTATTGACTGTTTATAAATAACATGTGCTTATTATAACGCTTATGATTTGTGATAAAATCACATATGTTACAGAAATTAGATTTTAAGAATTATTTATGCAATTTGTTAGTTTATTCTAACTATAAAAGCAGCTGACACCAGTGTTTAAACAAGTTTCAGCTGCTTTTTATGTTTTTATCTGTTTGTTACAGCGTTAAATCATCTTAATCTGCCTTTAGCCTGAGATACAGTTATTTCAATTGACCCCAGCGCATATGAGGCAGCATCTTCAACGATAAGATGATATGCGCCTGGTTGAAGATTTAGCGTTTTCAAGTGAAGATTTGCCTGATAATGACCTGTTTCACCTGAATCATCTGTCCGGTATATGAGTGCATCATCTGTATGCCAGCTGGCGATCAGATGGCCTTGTTCATCCAGAAGGCTCAGCGTCAGTTTTTGATTTTGATCCTGTGCCTGGAACATCGGCTGTTTTTCATCAACTGACAATCTGAATCTGACTGGCAGAGTTCGATGCTGATATGCTGGTTTCATCAGTGATACGGGCGTCATCCATTCAACTGACAGGTTATCGTTTTCATTATTACTGTCATCATTGTCAGACGCTTCTATCGCCATCATGAAATTAGACTTTGCTGCAATTTTCATCCAGCGGCGAGGCAGTCCTGCTTCTGTGGGAACTGTGCTGGTTTCAGTTGTACCATTCCCCAGCTGTCCATGTGTGTTCGTCCCCCATGTGAATAAAGACCCATCTGCTGTAAGTGCTGCAGAATGTACTACACCTGCTGTGATAAAGGACCAAGTGTAGTCCGATTGAATCATTTCAGGTGCGCTTCTGTTTACATTATCACCAAAACCCAGCTGATAATAAGCGTTATTACCCCAGGCCCAGAGTGTACTATCCTGTTTCAGCGCAAGTGTATGGGTTAAGGCCGCGGAAACCATTTTCCAGTCAGTACTGGATCCGACCTGTACTGGAAATGTATAATTCCCCGTTCCGTCACTTAAGCCCATCTGTTGAAAGTTGTTGTTTCCCCATGTCCAGAGGCTGCCATTATTTTTAATCGCCATAACATGCTTTTGGGCCGCTGAGACGAAGCGCCAGTCTGAGTCCTGGCCAACTTGTTTTGGCAAAAACGCATTGCTTTGTGTGCCATCTCCTAATACATAGTCTATATTACCGCCCCATGCCCATAAAGTATGATCTTCTTTAATTGCATAAGATGCTTCCGGACCTGCTTCAATCATTTTCCAGTCGGTATCAAGGCCAACTTGAACGGGTTCAAGATAAGTGTCTCTGCTGCCCTGACCAAGCTGACCGCTGTTACCATATCCCCAGGACCATAAACTGCCGTCTGACTTCAGCGCCAGGCTATGTGCTGCCCCGGCACTGACGGCAATCCAGTCACTGTCCTCACCAACACGCACTGGTACATAACTGTCGGTTTTTGTTCCGTCGCCCAGCTGGCCGTGAAGATTTCTCCCCCATGTCCAGAGGCTGCCGTCTGTCTTAATTGCAGCTGAATGCGTGCTGCTGACAGCGATCTTTTCAAACTGACCGTCTGAATCAACTAGAACCGGAGCCGACTCAGAACTTGTGGTTCCAATACCCAGTTGCCCAAAACTGTTATTGCCCCAGGTAAAAACTGCACCTGAAGATTGATTCGTTTGCCCGGCAATGGCCGGTACAGATATCGATAAAATCATCATGAATGACAAAAATAAGATGAATGAACGCTTTTTCATGTTCATAAGAACACCTCCCTGATTATGCGAGTTATGTTTGCTTATTTGCTATACTTGCAATTCTGGAGGCAAGCCCTCTATTTTCAGCCTCGTTTTATCGGCAGAAACGAGGTTAACCATTGCTTAAATTAAATTAAGTTCTTCCATGTTTTTTTAAGCTTGAAATTGGCTCTATTATGGGACTGAGATTGCATTAAAACAATGCCAGATGTTACCAAATCAGTCTTTTTTTTAACTGCAAGCCAGGTCCGGCTGCTCAGTCCATATCATCTAGGGCTGCCTGAACACATCGAATGCTGAAAGTATATATATATCTGCATCCTGGACTTGAAAAAAAGCCCGGCTATACCGGGCTTTTTCGATACTTGTTTCTGCAGATTCAGACTGCTGGGTTAAGATCTTCTGGGGGTAAGATAAATATGGCAATGCCAACCGGTCATTTTTCACACGGCTGGTATTTCTGACAAAAGCCTTAATTTGTGTCTTACTCCTCGACAATAAGTGTACCCACCATGCCCATTGCGCGATGATTGCTGACACTGCAGTAGTACTCAAATTCACCTGCTTCATCCGCTGTAAAGACAACGGATACCATATTGCCAGGACCCGCCTGCTCTGTGGCTGCAGAGAACTCGTCGACAACCCAGTCGTGAAAGCCCTGCGTTACTGTCAGTTCAATTCTGACTGTCTGACCTTGCCTGACAGTAATGGTCTCTTCTGAGAAAACGTTATTGGTTGCTTCAAGCTCTATCACAACATCAACCTCATCTGCTGTTTCAGTATCAGCAGCTGTTTCAGTATCATCTGCTGGTTCAGTATCAGCAGGGTCAGGCATTTGCGTGACGGTTGCTGAATCCTGACAGCCTGCCAGTATTAAAGAAAACAAGATAACCGAGAAAATCAGACCTGTCATTTTTTTCATTTTCATTTTATTCACCTTCTCATACGTTATAAATCAGTTGTCTATGGTGTGCAAAAACAAAGATTTATATAACAATGCCAACACCACGCGCACTTAGGATGTACTAACAACAATGCCGCTCGCACTTACGACGCGCTTCACTACACATATATCATTGTTGCAGCGGCTTAGCAGTAACGAAAGTGACACGGTCCATGGCACAGCAACTGCAGCCGGTCACTGTGTTCAGCCTGCGTGATCATATACATTTTTTGAAATTTATATCAGTTTTCAGATGGGAAGGTTCAGTTATCATCTATAACGAAAAGAGCAGAAAGTTGAGCACATTAACAGTGCCAAGAAAAAACAGGCAAGATAAAACCAGATAACATAAAAAAATCCACCGTGCGAAACGCCCCTCTGTCCGTATATCCAGATGTGGAGCGTTCCACGCGAGCGGATTAGAGCTGCATGGCCGGATAGGCAGCAGTGGATCAGGTAGACATCGCTTGCATTTCCTGATCCGTGAGTGCTGGCTCGTAGGTAACACTCAGCAGGGTAATCCGGTTGCGGTCGGCTTCCATCACTTGGCATTTCAAGCCTTCGATTGAAAGTGTGTCACCTTGCCTGGGCAGACGCCCGAGCTCGCCGGTAATCAGGCCGCCGATGGTATCAAAATCCTCCGACTCCAGATGCAGATGAAACAGTTCGTTGATTTCCTTGAGACGAATCGATCCTTCCACCCAGTATTCATGATCACTGACTTTGCGGATTATTTCATCCGTCTCATCGTATTCATCGTCTATATCACCAAAGATGACTTCAACAATGTCCTGCATGGTAATAATACCGGCTGTACCGCCGTATTCATCTACCACAATCGCCATCTGCAGGCGCTGGCTGCGCATTTCCTCAAAGAGTACTGCAATGCGTTTGCTTTCTATTGTGTAGTAGGCCTGGCGCATATGCTGTTTTAGATCGAACGCGTTCTTGTCGCCGCTGTAAAGAAAAAAGTCTTTTATATGGAGAATGCCAATGATATTGTCCATGCTGTCTGCATAAACCGGCACCCTAGAACACCGCTCCTGATGGAACGCGTCGCGGATTTCATCGTATGTCGCGTCCAGATCGACTGCCGTCACATCGGTTCGCGGTACCATGGCATCACGCACCTGTGCATCGCCAAACTCAAAGACATTTTCCAAAAGCCTTCGTTCATCGCCTTGCAGTCCGCCCTCTTCATGACTCACATCCATCATGGTACGAATTTCTTCTTCGGTGACGCTTGACTGTCCTTTATGACTTGTGCCGCCCACGATTTTGATCAGACCTCCGGTGATGGCGGACAAAAGAAACACAAGCGGTTTGAGCAGTTTTGTTAAACCGTTGATCACGGGTGCGACGAACATCGCGATTTTTTCTGCATGAGCAGAAGCCAGGGATTTTGGTGTAATTTCGGCAAAAATCAGAATCAGAAGCGTCACAGCACCTGTTGCGATTCCCACGCCAGCATTTCCAAAAGCTTTTATTGCGATTGATGTTGCCAGAGCAGAAGCCGCGATATTAACAACATTGTTGCCAACCAATATGGCACTAAGCCAACGCTGGGGATCTTCAAGTAATTTCCCTACCAGGACCGCACGCGGTACACCATCATCGATAAGCTGTCTGATTTTGATTTTATTGACCGACATCAGAGCTGTTTCAGAAGACGAGAAAAAACCAGAAAGAACTAAACACAGCAGAAAAACAATGACCTGCCATAAACTGTCTGGATCCAAAAAACCACTCTCCTCATATACTATCCAGAAACTTAAAAATCTGATGACATTATAGTCCTAAATCAGGTTTTGCGCAAATTTTTGTCATATATCGCAAGATTTGATTTGATCGCTGTCTGAAAGGCGCATAGAATGATAGGGTAGGAACTTTTCGCTGAGTATCTGCTCCGTTTTTAGGAAAGATGACAGGCGAGATTCACAAGGAGTGATCGCACATGCAAAATCAAGATCAGAAAATAAATATAACGGAGCTTAAACCAGCTGTCAGTAAGCCCGCAGCAGCCAGTCAAAAAGAAACGCAGACAGCAGAAACGTCAGCTTCGGAAAAGAAGATCAAACTCTATTTGCTCACGGGATTTTTGGGTTCAGGCAAAACAACGCTGATTCTCAACTTGCTGGAGCAATTCGAAAAGCAGAAAAAGAAACTGGCTGTAATTGTCAATGAGTTTGGCAAGGTCAGTGTTGACGGGCCCATACTGGAGCAGCCTTCAGTTCATATTCAGGAACTGAACAACGGTTCTATTTTCTGCAAATGCCTGGAAGGGCGATTTGTCGAAGCCCTGACGGAAATCAGCGAAAGGAAACCCGATGTGGTTTTGGTTGAGAGCACGGGTCTGGCTGATCCTTCGGGGATGCAGGATATCATGCGCCAGGTGAACCGGCAGACGAACGGCGCCTTCGCTTACAGCGGGGTTATCTGCCTGGCGGACGCCAAAAACTATTTGCGGATCAGTCAAAGCCTGATGACGATCAGCCGGCAGATTCTGGCCAGTACGCTGGTAGTGATCAACAAGGCTGATCTGGTCTCACCCGAACTCATGGCGGAAG
>SLHU01000090.1 GCA_007135995.1 Clostridiales bacterium
CGCGTTTGTCTTGCAGGCATGAACCGTTCCCAGCAGCACGCCTGCTTCAGCAATCACATAGCGTCCGGGCTCGCTTTTAAACTGAACAGGCCTGCCTGTTTTCTCCACAAAGGCCTGTGTCAGATCGCTGAGCCCTTTTGACAGCGCTTCAAGGTCAAGACGCTGCTGCGCTTCCAGCTTATGATACGGCACCCCAAAGCCGCCGCCAAAATCAACAAGTTTCAAATCAGGAAAATCCAGTGCCATCCTGAGAAAGTGATCCGCCGCTTCAAGATAAGGCTCAGGTTCCATGAAAAGTGAGCCGATATGCTGGTTAACACCAATAATTTTCAGTTGATGCGCGTTAGCAATCTCGCGAGCACCGCCCAGCTGCGCCGCGTTAATGCCAAACTTCGTTTTATCGCCGGCAGTAATTACTTTCTCATGGTGACCCGCGCCAATACCGGGATTGATCCGGATTGCCACTTCACCGCCGGGATTGAGCCGGCCATATAGATCGAGCTGGTCTAATGAATCCAAACTGGTCAAAATACCGCGATCGATCGCGAACTGCAGTTCTTCAGCGGAGACATTATTTGGGACAAAAAATATCGCTTCAGGCTGAAAGCCTGCTTTTTCAAGCGCCATGATTTCACCAGGCGACATGGCATCTGCATATAAGCCTTCCTCACGGATGATCTTCAGCAAATGCAGATTCGTGTTCGCCTTGGCCGAGTAGTTGGCCTTATAAGGCACGCCCTTGATCAGGCTTTGCATGTCCCGGCAGCTTTGCCGCAGCTTATTTTCCTGATACACATAGAGCGGACTGCCATACTGACTGAGCAGTTCTCGCGGATCGAGACGGTTAAAAAATGATTGACTAAAATCAATGGCTTGTTGGCTCATTCTGTTCTCCTTGTCCTGTTTCACTGGTGTTCTTACCGTTTATCATCTATATATTCCGATTGTACTGTTTTTCATACAGATCATCGTACAGGCTCATGTTCTTATATACTACATTAGTTATGATCCAATGACTGTTGATTGTAATTCCTAATATCATCCAATGACTGCTGATTGTATTTTCTAATTTGTTAAAATGACTGATTATTGTATTTCTATCTCATTTTACACCACAAACGCATCACATTTAAGCATTTGAAGGTTCACCAGGCAGACCTTGAATCAGCTTGATCTCATTGATCATCGCTTCCTTGAAAAGCGTGACCAGTGCCTGATTTTTTGAAAACAGGCAGGAAGACGCCTCTTGCTGGCTGATCATGCCCGTCAGCACAAGCTCAGAATCAACAATCATCCTGATCTGTCCGGGCTCTTTATCGGTATGGTACACGGTCATTTCGTCCGGCTGTAGTGTTTTTGCGGTGATAATCACCACTTTCAGACCCTGATGATGGGCGGCCTGCAGTTCATTGAGAATCAGGCTGACTTCGGGCGGTGCCATTGACACATACACACGAAAACGGGCCTGTGTCACCATGTCTTTCATCTTATTAATAATATTGTTTTGTCCGTTAATCGTCAGGAACGGCTCAGTGATTTCACGCTGCGCCGGCATATGCGCCTCAATGCAGGCCAGCACATCATCAAAATGGCGACGTTTACTGCGGCAAAACTCGTCCGTAGAGACCGCTGTGTAGCGGGTCACAGCACCATCAATCCTGACAGCGCCGCCTTTTTCAGTCAGCCCGGCCAGCGACATGTATGCGTTTGAGCGTGAAATACCCGACTGCTTTGATGCTTCATATCCAGTCATCTGGCCTTCAATGCTCAGCAGCCAGTAAAGCTGTGCTTCATGCCGCGTCAGACCGGTTTCCATCAGCGCTGCCAATAAATCCAAATCACTTACCTCCCCAGTAGTGTTTCTATCTAGTATCACTATAATATAATCTGACTTTTTTGTCAAAATGATTTGCAAATAAAGGGTGTCAATTCTCTTTTTTCAAGCAGCTCGAATTCTGGCAGAAACGACAGCTCATGACACAAAAGCCAAACTGAGCTCAGACGCTCATACCGTACCGGATTGCACCGCCTGGTAAAATGCCCATGCGTCACATCGCAGTACCAGCCAGGATTTCGCTCATGAACAGATGCCCTGTGCGCCGCATCGCGTCACCAAGAAAAGCCCACCCCTTTTTGAAGGGATGGGCTTTTCACTTATAACGTATTCATCAAACTCTATACAGCGTGTCTGCGACTATTTGATGATAACAAATTTGCCAAAAATAGGCAGTGGCTTCGCTATGCCTTTTAGACCGTTAATCAGACCCATAATTCCGAAAACTGCGACTGCTATATAGAAAAATGGCAGCAGGATCCAGCCGATGATCGGAATAATACCAAGAATAATGCTTCCGCCAAAACCAACAATCAGCAGCAAAAGTCCCTGATTCGCGTGGAACTTGCCGAAACGTGATTCGGGACATGCCACAAGCGGCAGGAAGAACAAGAAATAAGCCAGAGCGGCCATGACTTTGTTCTTTTCAATATCTTCTTGAGAAAATACTTCCTGTCCCGGTGGTGTTTGTCCGCCCGGAGGAGGATTCTGATACTGTCCGTTCGGCGGGGGAGCCTGATTTTGTCCCGGAGTAGGCGGTGTCTGGTTTTGTCCCGGAGGAGGAGTACCTTGATTCTGATTGGCAGCAGCATTCACTGCAGCGCCGCAGCCATCACAAAACTGAGCGTTATCACCAAGCGCTTTTCCACAGGATTGACAATTAATAGCCATAAATATCACCTCTTTCCAAATCTGGGTTATGGCAACCGTTTCTAAGGTTGATAGAACATATTACAAGTATACCGTTCACAGATGACTAAATGCATGTCCGATTGTATATGCTTTCACTTTACACGGATGAAATTAGTGGACAGCCGGCTATCATAATAATGGCCTGAAAGGCTTGCGCTGCGCTATGAATCTTAGATATAATGGAATTGGTGAGCATTCTAAGATGATCTTTCAATATGTATGCCTTTGTGTAGATTTCAATATGCATTGTTCATCAGTAAAGCAGGAAAATGGCTACACTTTTTTTTATTTTAAACTGGATATACCTTGTGGCAATTGCGATCATAACCTGCAGCACTGTGGGCATTTATGGCCGCTCTAATCGGTCATCCGTCTATTATCCTTTGTCACTGTGCGGTCTTGTTATTCTCTTGACCATGATGTTCAAACTTTTAGAGATCCAGGCAATCAGCCGGTCAATGACTCACATTTTAATCTTACTTGGCTTTATGTTTTTTTCTGTTGCGATCGCCTTGTTCATCCAGATACTCTATGTGCTTATCTCGCGCGCCCGCTTTCCGCTGATCTTCCAGATGCTCAGTGGTGCAGGTGCCCTGATGCTTTTTCTGATCTTGATGCAATATACTGAACCGGTCAGACAAGCCTACACCGATCAAGTTGTCAGTGTTCATTTTCTTGTGTATCTGCTGCTGCCTTACCTGGCATTTATTATCTATCTGCCGCTGCTGCTTGTTTTGATTAAAAAATACCAGGTTAATGCGGCAGGCTTATCATTTGACAAAGTGCTGCGGACGATTCCTGATCAGGTTCTGGTCTTCGATCGCATCGGCAGGATTATTGATCATAATCACGAAACACACCTGTTTGGCGCATGCAAAAATATGTCCGACCTTACCCGGACACTGGCTCAACAAGATAGTAAAAAGGCAAAACAGCTGGCCGCTTCTCTGAACAGCCTGGATCAGCGATCACGCGGTGAAATTGACTGGATTGAAAATGAGAAACGCAGTGTCTGGAGCTGGACCCTTCAACCGGTTAAAAACAGGAAAGGCAAAAATATCGGCACACTTCTAATCTTCAGCGACATAACCCGCATCCGCAATCTTTCTTCTCAGCTGCATACCCAAAATGACGAGCTCATGGCAATCAACCGTCAGCTCTCCAATTACACTGAACTGATTGAACACTATTCCGGCGCTGCTGCCCATAAAGAAATCGCCGATATTATTGATCGCTCTGTTCGTCTGAAACTGGATCACATGGCAAAAGAACTGGAAGCGGTCAGCAAAGCAGACATACGTGATCATCAGCTTGTCCTCGAGGGGATCATCCGTGAATGCCGTCTGGCTCTGACAGATATCAGATCTTTGGTCTATAAAATGACGAAGTGAAAGGTTGACATGGAATATATCAGTGAAGCACCCGCTGCAAAATTGCTGCTCATTTTACTAAATGTCAGTTTTCTGGTTACTGTTCTGGCAGTAAGCTGGATGTTTTTTTTACGCGGCCGGAAATCAGCCTTCCTTTTTTATTATCTCGCCGCTAACATTAGTTGTGTGATGTGGTTTGCATCGCTTATATTGAAAATGAACGCACCCGATACGCAAATCATCTGGCTGATGGTCTTTGTACAATATGGTGCGCTTATATCCGCCGCCTATTTTCTCATGCTGTCCGGCATCAGCTGCTATACAGAAAAATCCATACCAATTCAGACAGGCATTTTGCTGGCACTGCCAGGCAGCATCAGCATCCTGTTGATCATCACGAATCCGCTGCACGGATCATTTTTAGTCATGGCCAATGAACTGCGCCTGCAGACAGGGCTGCTTTTCGCCCCGATTCTAGCGCTTAATTACACCTTCGCGATCACGGGTTTAATCATTGGCTGCGTACGCATCTTCCGCAGTATCATACGCCGCAGGTTCAGCCATTACATTGTTGTTGCAGGTGTCCTGCTGCCGGCACTGCTGTCAGCCGTATCGGCCGGCAGTCTTTTCAGGTTCTCGATTTATCTGTCACCATCCTTGCTGGCTGTATCGCTTCTGATCTTTGGTGTACTGGCATTGCAAAGCCACTCTCTGAATGTTACACATGTTGCCAGCCGTCTGATCCTCAATGAAGTCAGCAGCGCGCTTGTGGTCACACGGACGGACGGCCGCATTGTTGATTACAATCAAACCCTGGTCAATATGTTTTCCCAGACAGGTGAATTAAGACCGCTCATGGCGGTCGGCGATCTGGATCCTCAGCTGCAGCCTGAGGACGGTACCTGGCAGGCAACCCAAAAAGAAGTCTGGCTTGAAACGAATCAGGGAAATCGACTTTTTGAGTTCAGTGTGCATCCGGTTGTCAGCCGCCGACAAAAAATAGCCGGATATGTGCTGCGCCTCCTCCCGCTTGATCAAGATCAGGAAAACCGGCAGATCCTGGCAAGACAAAATGAGCAGATGAAAATCGCCAACAGTGAACTGCAGCGATATGTAGACATCACCTCTGAGCTGCGCAGCATTGTTGTGAGAAACCGGCTGGCCCGGGAAATGCATGATTTACTTGGGCACACGCTGATTATTCTCATATCGGTGCTGGAAAGAATGCGCAAAGCATCGCCCGATGAAATCATCAAAGAGGAA
>SLHU01000231.1 GCA_007135995.1 Clostridiales bacterium
ACTGTTCCTGTATCATTTTTGCGGATCCGGTTATTGATCGTGTTTTGCTTCGATACAGACCACAACTGCGAATCAGGCTGGCAATTTCTTCAGGATCTGCTTTTGCCGTGCTTTCAGCAGACGGAAAACGCAGAAAAAGAGCCGGGGTGATAAGGTTAACCCTGGCGTCTGTACACTGGGCTGACAAGATCGCAGCTGCCAGAAGCTGCCAGGCAGACGCGTACGCTAATGTACAGTCTGCCTGCGGATAAGCTGCTTTTAATGATTTTACAATGTTCGAAGCTCGTTTTTGCTTTTCTGTCACCGTGTATACTCCTGCAGATAAACTCTGATCTCATGATATTGTCTGTCGGAGCTTCTGTAAACCAGAAGATTGATCAGAGACCCTACAGGCTGACTTTGCAGGAAGTGGCTGATATCCATCGATGATGTAACCGGCTCGTCATTGACCGCTGTAATGATATCACCTTTTCTCATATTGGCGATATAAGCCGGACTGCCCTCAATAACGTGCGTTACATAAAACCCGTCCGGATAATTATAAAGACCGCGAAGCTGATCGAACGTTTCTTCAACCAGCACTGAAACACCAAGCCAGGAACGCCCGGCAACAAAACCGCGGGATGTCATGTCTTCAACCACTCTCTGAGCGGTTTCTGCAGACAAGGCATAGTTTTGAGCCTCATACGACTGATACGCAAGGCTGAAGTTGATGATGCCAATGACTTCGCCGCTGAGATTCAGGACTGGCCCGCCGGAACACCTCTGGCTGACCCTGGCATCTGTCTGGATCATCTGGAGTGATGTTCCGTCCTCAAGCTGAACCGGGCGGTTCAGACTGCTGATCAGGCCTGTGTAGAGGCTGCCGCTTTCCTCAAGAATATCAGGATAGCCAACAGCAAGAATCATCTGGCCGACTTTCAGTTCAGGTGAGATGGCGATAGGAGCCGGCTGCAGACTTCTGCTGCCGGGGTTGATTTTAATCACTGCCAGACCTGTCAGAGGATCCCTGCCAATCAGTTCAGCACTTAATGCACGCGGAAAACCATCGATATACACATGAATATCTGCATGTGACAAAATCTGACCCTGCCTGTTGACAGCGATCGATATCAAACTGCTGTTCGTGACTATGTAGCCTTCTTCGCTCATAATCAGACCCGACCCTTCATTTGTTCTCCGCAGTGATGTAACGGTCTCATCAACCACCACATTTATACCTGCCACAGAAGGCCGGATAGACGCGTACAGGTCTTCGATCAGGCTTTGCTCCTGCCAGAGCTGAAACTGCTCGTCTGCAGGCCCGGCAGGAAATGAAGGTTCACGATAATGTTCTGTCGGCCGGGGCAAGCCAATGACGTGTTCCGACCCGTTTGACTGTCTGTTTTCGGTTGTTTCCTCATTCGGTGCCTGCGTATTCACGCGGTCTGGCACGCCTTCAGTCTCGGTCGTTGCCGGTGCAGCCGGGTCAACTGTCGCAGCAGGCAGTTCGGTTGTCGCTGAGGCGGCAGGAGAGGGAACGGCTGAGACAAAAGGAGAAGGTGCGGCCGAGACCCAAGGAGAGGGTGCGGCTGAAACAGAAGGAGAAATCGCTGAACCGCCGGATTCAGATAAATCATATGCCGGATTGGTTGCGGCAGAAAGCCATGCTTCAGCTGCGCTGAATCTGCTAAGCAAAGTATGGTCGTCGAAAGGGCCCCGCACCAGTACAGCCGTCGTCAGCAGCGAAGCGATGATCGCCGACACCAGACTCAATGCAACCAGCCCTGTGATCATTTTCGTTTTTTTATTCCCCCAGGCACCTCCGTATGATGAGCCTGTACCTCACATGACAAACTTCCCGTGTTTCCGGCCGGACATCTGCCTATCGATTTTACCCCGGCTGATCAGCCGCTGCCTATCATAAAACGCAGCTGATGATATCCCGCTCCGTTCATAATAATCTATGTACATTTCAATTTTATCTTAAAAAAGTAAAGGGTTTATGAACAATGTCGAAGGAACTTGTCTAGAAATGACACATGCTGCATTTGCAGGGCTTCAGCCTGATGTCGGCATCGGCATGGTAAAGATAAACCGGGCACCTCCCATGTCACTTCTCGAAACTGTGATACCCTGTCCGTGAGCTGCCAGAATGGTGCGGCAGATATAAAGCCCGAGCCCGGATCCTTTTGATGTTCTTGACTTATCAATCTTATAGAACCGGTCAAAAATATAGGGCTGTTCAGATTCCGGAATACCCGGTCCATTATCTTCTATGATGACTTCTACTTTTCTGGCCCGGCCTGAACGTCTGGTTGTCAGCGCGATGACACCATCAGCCGGCGCAAACCGGATCGCATTCGACAAGAGATTATACACAACCCGGCTGATCGCTTCACGATCACCCACGACCTGCAGACGGCCATAGTCATCCTCGTAAAAATCCGCCTGCACCCCAAGGTTCTTCTCGGCAATCAGCGATTCAAGACCAATGATATCCTCTTTGAGAACTTCATTGATATCAAATATTTTCTGATTCAACTGCTGGCCTGACTCCAGCAAAACTGTTTCAAACATGCTGGTGACAAGATTCTGCAGACGTTTTGTCTCCTTCTGGACAATATCAAGATAATACGGATATTTATCCGGCGGCACAGTGCCGTCAAGCATGCCTTCGATAAAACCAAGAATCGATGTCAGCGGGGTGCGAAGGTCATGTGATATGTTCGACATAAATTCCTTGCGGTCTTTTTCCTGGTTCTGCAGCTTGTCAAGCATGGTATTGACTGTATGGACAAGCACGGCAAGGTCATCGTTTACGAGTGAGCGCTTTTTGCCGATCTCGATTCTGGACGTGTGATCAATGCCTGGTATCTCTACCCTTGCGGAAAGATCACCGCGTGCAACTTTATCGGCCGCTTCTGACAGAAGACGGATCGGCCGGGTGATATTATGCGACAGGATGCCGACAAAAACCAGGCCGATCGCAAAAGCAATGACAAAAGACATAATCAGGCCGTTCGTCATCAGAAAGGTGCCGATATCACGGGTCTGAACCGGGTAATGCAGCTGGATTTCACCGCGGTATCCGCCCAGCGGTGTCGGCAGCGGGTAAGCTGCTGAAATCCACCGGATACCGCTCGCCTTGAACAGGCCGTGAAAATCGCCCACTTGGCTGGTTCCGGATGTACCGGCGCCCATCGCTGCCAGATATTGCTGCGGCAGCTGATAGTATCCTGACTCAGAGACATCAAGCAAAGCAGCGGCATCTCCCGGAATGCCGGTGTGCATGACCAGCTCACCGCTTGGATTAATGACCCAGACGACAGCGCCGGAAGAACGGGCTGCAAAAATAATATAATTATTCAGCCGGGGATCAAGTATTTCTCCCTGCTGTGTAAAATTACCGACCATAACCTCAGAAATAGCCCTGGCACCGCTTAGCAGCTGACTGGCCTGCTGCCGGGTTGTGTTGATGGAAAAAACATTGTAGTAAACAAGGCCCAGCACAGAAAACGCAACAACAATCGCCAGAGTCAGCTGCAGGATGGTTCGCAGATAAACAGAACGTATCAAATAGCGCTTTTTCACTTAAACACCTGCGGATCAGTTTGACTCAAACTTATAGCCGACACCCCATACGGTCTTAATCTGCCAGGCAGGATGCGCAATGACATCATCCAATTTCTCGCGGATGCGCTTGATATGGACATCAACGGTTCTTGACTCTCCGTAAAAATCATATCCCCACACATTCTCCAGCAGCTGTTCTCTGGTAAAAACACGATTAGGATGTGTGGCCAGAAAAAAAAGCAGTTCCAGTTCCTTGGGCGGCATCTCAATTTCCTGTTTATCAACACATACCGTATAGCGAGACTTGTCAACTCTGAGCCCGGGATACTCGATCGCTTCGGAACTGCGCTCGTCTTCTGCTGAATCGTGGGAGTCATCCTTGTTTTCATACCTTCGCAAAACAGCTTTTACCCTGGCCAGCAGTTCTTTTGGCTCAAAAGGTTTTTGAATATAATCATCTGCGCCCAGCTCAAGACCCACCACTTTATCCAGTGTGTCGCCACGAGCCGTCAGCATCAGAACAGGGACATCAGACACCCGGCGCACATCACGCATAATATCATAACCGTCTTTACCCGGCAGCATCAGATCAAGAATGATCACATCCGGTTTGGCCTCAAGAAAAGTCGCGAATGCTTTATCCCCGTCAAGACAGGTAATTACAGCAAACCCGTCTTTATCAAAATAAAGTCTCAGAAGTTCACTGATATTTGGATCATCATCGATGATGAGTGCTTTTTTCACGGTATACCCTCCCGGTTCTGCATGTGAGCTGACAGTCTGTATTCGATGAACGAATCATGCTCAATCCTGGTCAGCACTGAAAGCCTACTTTTGCTGCAGCATATCATTAAGTTCCTTCAGAAATGAATTGACATCCTTAAACTGGCGATATACCGATGCAAAACGCACATATGCGACTTCATCAATCTCTTTAAGCCCTTCCATCACCATTTCACCAATTTCCTGTGAAGAGATTTCGCGTTTCAGCGCGTTTTGCTGATGTGCTTCAATTGAAGTGACCAGCTTATCAATCTGATCGGTTGAAACCGGCCTTTTTTCACAGCTTTTCATGATGCCGGCCGTCAGTTTATCACGATCAAACGGTTCTCTCGTACCATCTTTTTTAATCACCAGTAAAGGCTGGTTCTCAATTTTCTCATAGGTTGTAAACCGTGCTCCGCAAATCGTACACTCGCGTCGCCGGCGTATGGCGGATCCCTCGTCGGACGGCCGCGAATCGATCACCTTGTCATCATCATGGTTGCATGAAGGGCATCGCATCCAGTCTACCTCCCGTGCCGGCAGCCAGCTTTGACTGACCGCCTGATACGTTTAGTCATTATCCTGTAAAAACCAGGGGAGCCGCCGGCCAGAGCGCTTTTCTTTTTCCGGTTTCTCTGATGGTTTGTCCGTTTCAGGGTCTCTGTCAGGCCGTTCAACCGACAGATTCGGTTTGTCATCGGGTTCGGGTTCTGATGCCTCTTTTTCTTCCGGCCGGTCTAAGCCGTCAGGCACATCCTCAGATTGACGCTGATGCTTCTTCTCAGGCTGACTGTACTGCAGATCCGACTGAGCGAGATCCTGCTCGTCACGATCCTTCTCCTGCGGGTCTGGCCCTACCGTATGAAACCCTGAATCTGACTGCTCAGACGGCGGTATTTCTTTGTCAGCAGAAGGTCTGATAAAAGCGCTGGAAAGAAAGTCAGGCACTGACTCTTTTTCCTGCAGGCTTTCTCTTGATGATTCATCCACTGGCTTTTTCCGGTTGTCCTGACTGACCTTTTCAGAAGAAGCACTGTCCTGATTTTCATTTTTAT
>SLHU01000303.1 GCA_007135995.1 Clostridiales bacterium
AAAGTCAGCAAGTACAGATCTGTCGAAAAGTATTCGCATGTCATGCATCTAGTCAGTCTGGTTGAAGGCGTGCTTGCCCGTGACATGCATTCTGTTGAAGTATTAACTGCGGTCCTGCCGGCAGGCACTTTATCCGGAGCGCCCAAAATAAGAGCGATGGAGATTATCGATGAGCTGGAAAGCACACGCAGAGGACCCTATGGCGGAGCGGTCGGCTATCTTGGTTTTGACGGGCAGATGGACACCTGTATCACAATTCGTACTGCCGTGATAAAAGAGCGATCTATTTATGTTCAGGCTGGCGCCGGCATTGTTGCTGATTCGGTTCCGGAAAGTGAATATGATGAAGTGAAGCAGAAAGCAAAAGCTTTGCTGTCTGCTATCAGAAAGGCTGGTTTCTATCGATGATACTGCTGATTGATAACTATGATTCGTTTACCTATAACCTGTATCAGATGCTGGGATGCTTCGATGAGGCGATAAAAGTTGTCAGAAACGATGCCTTCACCGCTGATGAGCTCATCGCGCTGAATCCCCGCGGTGTGGTTTTGTCGCCTGGACCGGGCTATCCGCAGTCAGCTGGCATCATGATTGAACTGATCAGAAAAATGTACAAAACAACGCCGCTGTTGGGCGTCTGCCTCGGGCATCAGGCAATTGCCAGTGCTTTCGGTGCTGACATTATAAGAGCGCCCAAGCCTGTACACGGCAAAAAGAGCCAGATCAGCACCCTTGCGGACTGCCCTCTTTTCCATGATCTGGAACAGCCGGTTGAAGTCGCCAGATATCACTCGCTGATTGTTGACCGAAAAACACTGGCACAGCCCTTGTGTGTGACTGCTGAAAGCAGCGACGGACTTGTCATGGCGCTATCACATCAATCCCTGCCCGTTTTCGGACTGCAGTTTCACCCGGAATCAATTCTGACCGAGAAAGGCAGCCAGATTCTGGGGCGATTTGTTGAGATTGTGCATGGAAAGAAGCATGGTACAGCATGAATCCGTTCGCAGTGGTTCTGCTATTTGTGATATGGTTCGTTTCTGAGGATTCGAAAGCCGCGATAGCATTGCTCAAGCAGAATCATACGAGCCATCTGATGCGTAAAAGTCAGATCTGATAAACACAAGGTTTCCTGCGCTCTGTCGATCACAGACCTGTCAAGCCCGTTTGAACCGCCGATAACAAATACAATTTCACTACCGCCGCGCGTAAACCACTGATCCATCGCGCCTGCTAGCTGCACAGACTGATACCGGCTGCCCTGAAGATCTAATGCGATGACAAACGATTGTGGTTTAATCTGCTTTAAAAGCAGATCTGCTTCGGTCTGCAATGCCTTGCCCGCTGGCCAATGGTCTGGTGTATCAGGAACCGTTGTGATGGCGAGCTTACAGTATCTGCTCAAACGCTTTTTATACTCGTCAATGCCTGCCTGCAGCCATTTTTCTTTAATTTTACCCGTTGCTATTACTCTAATCTGCACAAATACTCCTAAAAGAAAAAAGGCTGGCTGGTTTTATGTCGCCTGGCAATGTCAAGTGTCAGATCTTTACCAATGACAGCCCCCTCTGTTTCAAGTGACTGGCGGACTGTCAGATATGCCAGCTCCGGATAATTATTGTCCTGGCTCAGATGCACCAGCTGAAAATGCTCTGTCCCCTTTTTCAGCAGCTTTATAATCGCATCAGCGCAATCATCATTAGAAAGATGCCCTTTACTGCCTTTGATTCTTTTTTTCAGCATATACGGGTAGCGGCCTGCCATCAGCATGCCAGGGTCATAATTTGCCTCAATCATGATTGCCCGGCTGCCTTTAATTGCCTGCAGCATCGTCTCGCTGAACTGCCCTGAATCTGTCATAATAGACAAAGACCCGCGCCTGCTGTTGATTGAATAGCCGACTGGATCTGCAGCATCATGTGATGTAGAAAATCCGGTCAGAGCTAATGATCCCATTTCAACAGTCTGACCAGGCAAAATCAGACGAATGAGCTTTTCGTCTATCTTCCCGCAGTTTTTTTTCATTGCTTCCCAGGTAGGGGGTGTACAATATACAGGCACCTGATAACGCCGCATCATGACGCCAACACCTGCGATATGGTCAACATGTTCATGGGTCACAAAGATTGCGTTGATATTCGCCGCCTGCTGGCTGATCTCAGATAAAGACTGCTCGATCGCCCGGCAACAGACCCCGGCATCAATCAGCACATTCGTGTTCTGGTATGAAACAACTATTGCATTGCCGCTGCTGCCGCTGCGCAAGGCGCAGACTTGAAGCTGATCTTCCATCAATTTTCAATTCTGGTTATATCTGCACCCAGACTGCGCATTTTGCTGATAAAATTTTCGTATCCGCGTTCTATTTTACTAATATCATCAACTTCTGTCATGCCTTCAGCATATAAGCCGGCGAGAACAAGCGCTGCGCCTGCTCTGAGATCACGCGCTGTGACATGTGCACCCGTTAGCTTATGACCCCCCTCAATGATCGCCAGTTTACCTGAAATAAGTATATCTGCTCCCATGGTTTTCAAATCATCAATATACTGGAAGCGATTGTCCCATACACTTTCAGTCATCCTGCTGCTGCCATTCGCCGTGCAAAGCAGTACGGTTGTTTGCGGCTGCAGGTCAGTCGGAAATCCAGGATAAGGCATTGTCTTATAACTTGCCGCCTGAAGTTGTTTTCCGTTTTCAACTGATACGCAAATTGATTCATCGCCTACTTCTACAAGCGCACCCATTTCCTCCAGTTTTGCGGTTAAGGGCTCCATGTGCCTTGGTATTACGCCATGTACGGTAATCTGGCCCCGCGTCAACGCAGCAGCAAGCATATAAGTTCCTGCTTCAATCTGATCGGGGATAATTGAATATGAGCAGTCAGCTTCCAGAACCGGAACGCCCGACACACGAATCACATCAGTACCTGCACCGCGGATATTAGCCCCCATTGTATTGAGGAAATTGGCTACATCAACAATGTGAGGCTCTCTTGCCGCGTTTTCAATAACTGTTACCCCTTCTGCTTTCGCAGCAGCAATCATAATATTAACGGTAGCACCAACACTGACGACATCAAGGAAGACATGCTCACCTTTGAGTTTTTCAGCCTCGACATGGATTTTACCATATTCAATGTTGACATGTGCTCCGAGCGCTTCAAACCCCTTCATGTGCTGGTCAATAGGTCTTGTGCCAAAATTACATCCCCCGGGCATGTAAATTGTTGACTTTTTGAATCGGCCCAGCAAAGCGCCCAGCAAGTAGTAAGAGCCGCGGATGCTGCGCACTTTATCATGTGTCGCCTCCCACGTGCTGATCGAACAAGGGTCAATGTATAAACTGCCTTCTGAATCCCGTTTGATCTTGGCACCCAGATGCTTACAGATCTCTACCATCACATTGATGTCTGCAACGTCTGGAACATTTTCAATTTTGCAGGCTCCGTCCAGAAGCATCGCAGCTGAAATAATGCCCAAGGCAGCGTTTTTCGATCCGCTTATATTAACATCGCCTGACAAACGATTGCCGCCGCGTATAATGTAACTAGCCAAATGCTGATCCCTCACTTTAACTTTTTCTTCTTTTATCAGGGTTCTATTAATCACGAACCGGTTCTCCGATCGGGTTATTTATTGTATCTGCTTCCGCATTCTGATGCATTGAATCATGATCCATTTCTGTGTTCATTCGATCCTTACCGCTGCCGCTGATATTGTCAGCCGACCTTGGAACGGGGGTCAGATCATCATCATGTTCCAGGATCAGCCTGATCAATTTCGCTGACGCATTTTTATCAAGTTCACCCAGCTGATCATCAATCAGCTTATATGCAGTTGCATGCTGAACAAGCTCCGCGGATGCCAGCCTGTAAAGTGGTTCCAGAGAAGCAGGCTGATCATCTGCCCTCTCAAGTGTATCATAAAAAACTTTGCTGGCTATAGGTATCATCACAGTAAACTCTGTCCCCTTTCCGAGAACGCTGTTGACATCAATATGTCCGCCGTGCAGCTCCACTAGCTCTCTGGCGATTGAAAGACCCAGGCCAGTTCCGCCAAACATTCGGGACCCCGTCATATCAACGCGATAAAATCTGTTGAATATCCGCGGCAGGTGTTCATTTTCAATGCCGAATCCAGTATCAGAGATTTTAACATAAACATCATCTACCAGATAGCTGATATAGATTTTGATCGATCCGCCTCTGTCGGTATATTTGATCGCATTGCCAATCAGGTTTGTGATCACACGCTCCATGGAGGTCCGGTCAATGAAGACAGGCGGTATCATTGACAGGGCATAACAGGTCATGTCTATTTCTTTGTCCTGTGCCTGATGCTGCAGACGATCTACGACCTGTCTGACAATACTTGAGAAATTTAGCAGTTCCATACGAACCCGAATGCCTTTGCTGTCGATGCTTGATAAGAGCAACAGGTCTTCAACGAGTCGTTCCATGCGCAATGCATCGTCATGCACACGCCATACATCTTTTCTTATGGCCTCTTTGCTCTTTTCTGAAAGACCCCAGTCCAACAGTGATTCTGAATAAGTTTTTATCGTTGTCAGAGGCGTCTTCAACTCATGAGAAACATTCGCCACGAATTCTTTTCGCTGCTTTTCTTCATGTTCCTGTTCTGTTATGTCTTGCAGCACGATCAGAACACCCGTGCTTCTCTCTTGTTCAAAACGCGTTTCCTTAAGACGGATACGCAGTATTCTGTCCTTAATCTGGATTTTAGCGCTGATTGATTCACTGCCAAGCAGCAATGCAGCCTGCAAGCCATTATCATGACCATACTCTGAGATAAAATCATTGAACTTGTCAGGTATTTTTGCTGGTGCAATCATCTTTTTGGCTGCCGGATTAACATTGATCAGCATGCCGTCGCTGCTGAACGCCAGAACGCCGATATCAAGTTCCGCCAGAATTGCCTCAGATTGACTTCGCTCTTCGACAAACTGGCTGACGACAGATGAGATCTCGCTGTCTTTTTTATTTCTGTAACGGCGATTTGAAAGCAAACAGTAACCCGCAAAAATAGAGCCAGTAACGATCGTGGCTCCTGCAATGATAAGAAGTGGATGGACAGCTGCTAAAAACTGGACAATGTCCTGATTAAACTGGTTCCAGGCGGATGCAGCTATTTTTTCTGTATCTAAAAGGTGCATAAAATATAATAATTGCTCCTTGATATCAAATCTCGTATTTATTCAGCTCTGGTATTTACTCAGCAGGATGTTTATCAAAATAATAACCCACACCGCGCTTAGTCAGTATGTACTTGTAATGATGCTGATCAGGCTCGATTTTCTCTCTAGTTCTTCTGACTGTGACATCGACTGTTCTGACATCGCCGAAATACTC
>SLHU01000368.1 GCA_007135995.1 Clostridiales bacterium
CAGCAAAGGATGCGAGTTTGGTCTCAGACCTTTGCGGACACCCGGCAAAGAAGAACATGCCACAGCTGAAACCCTCATGAAAGCACTCGATATGGTGCATCTGGCCAGGCGTGACTGCAGTCAGCTGGGAAAATCTGATTTGCTTCGAGCCCTTGTCGCGCAGGCGATCATGTGCCAGCCGGCGCTGCTGCTGATTGATGATCCGATTGATGATATTTCAGAATCGGTACGGGAACCTTTGCTGCGGTACCTTACCAGGCAGGCGGCTGCCGGCAGAACCATCGTGATGACCAGCCATAAAGCGGACCAAGCTTTCATCACACCGGACTTTCAGCTGATACAGCTTGATGATACTGTTGAAATGGACATAAGAGGAACGACAAAGCATAAAGCAGATGGCGGGTTTATTTTCTGATGAAGCGACGATTGTTTTTTGCTGTCTGTTTTAATGACCATTTTCGTCAGCATCTGTCAGAAATGATCAGCCAGCTCAAGAAATCAGGTATCAGCGGACGTTTTGCCAGAATTGAGAATCTGCATTTGACCTTACAGTTTATCGGTGATGTGGAAGACACAATGCTGCCTGATTTATCTGATATACTCAGAAAAACAGCTGCTCAAACGCCTGCGTTTGAGCTTTCTGTATCGGCGCTTGGCTGTTTTGGCCGACGCAGTGAAATATTGTGGCTTGGACTGGAAACATGTGAGCAGCTGACAAACATGCAGCGGCTTCTGACACAAGCGCTGGAAGAAGCAAAACTTCCCTGTGAACAAAGAGCCTTCAGACCGCATATCACACTGGTCAGGCAGGCAAAATTCAAACCAGACTGTTTACCGGCACTTAACCGCTTTATACCTGCGTTCGGGCAGACGGTGTCAGAAATAGCGCTGATGGAAAGCCTTTTGCTGAACGGCAGACGCCAGTACCTTGCCGTTGAGAAGCAACAGCTGCGCACCATCAGTAACTGACGGCTGAGTTTCTTTCTGGTCAGCGGTTTTTTTGCCTTGATTCATATGCCTGCTTTATTTGCTTTGATCCATACGACGGTATCGTCTGATGACCGCCTGTCACAGCGCGTTTTACAGTATCTGTGCAGGCGTATGCCTTGATATTGACAGCCGGGGTGATTTGTCATCATAATAGAGCATTAACCATTGGGTATGCCGCTTGGCATGTAGTTGACGAATCAACAAATGATGCTGCTGCCTGAATGCATGCCAGTCAGTTATGCCAGAAAAAAATAAGGAGGCACCAGAATCTCATCCGACTAAACCTGATCAATCAGGCATACATGCAAAGGCGTGTCGTTTAAAGACATGGCGATTGCTTAGCCAGGATGATTCTGAACCAGTAATATGCAGTCAATCAGTTTACTTATAAAACCAGCTTCAAGCTTATGTAATCTTCGCTGCCAGTATTGTTTTTATCACGATGTATCCGAGCACCGGCTCATCCCTTCATACGGGATGATGCCTGTTGAGAGACTGGAGGGCATTGTCAGACAGGCGTTTGCTGAGTCAGACGGACCGGTGACGTTTGCTTTTCAGGGTGGTGAACCCACATTGGCAGGTCTGGATTTTTACCGGCAGCTGATCATCTTTACAAGAAAATACAACAAAAAAAACAAAGATGTGTTTTTCGCGCTGCAGACAAACGGACAGGTAATCAACAAAGAATGGGCTGATTTTTTAGCTGAACACCGGTTTCTGGTCGGCTTGTCACTGGATGGTGATAAAGCGATTCACGATGCTATGCGTCAGGACGCTAACGGCAAGGGCTCGTTTAATCAGGTGATGCGGGCGGTAGATTTCTTCAGGAAAAGTGGTGTTGAATTTAATATTCTGACAGTCATCAACAGCCATGTCGCGCGTCATATTGAGAAGATCTACCGGTTTTATCGTAAAAATCAGTTTGACTATCTGCAGTTTATTCCCTGTCTGCCGCCGCTTGGCGCAGATCCAAAGGACATTGCTTTTTCTTTATCTGCTGAACGTTACGGCCAGTTTCTGAAAAAACTGTTTGACTTATGGTATAACGATTTCAATCAGGGACGGTATGTCAGCATCCGTCATTTTGACAATCTGGTGCGCATGATAGCCGGAGAACAGCCGGAACTATGCGGCATGAACGGTCGCTGCACGTGCCAGTTTGTGATTGAGTCTGATGGCAGTGTATACCCCTGTGATTTTTACGTTACAGATGAGTGGAGACTTGGATATGCGGGTGATCAAAGTTTTGAGCAATTGAGTCAATCAGAGAAAGCAAAAACTTTCCTGACACAGTCAGGCAGTCCGCTTGATGCGTGCAGTGAATGTGAATGGCTGCCGCTTTGCCGCGGCGGCTGCAGGCGTGACCGTGAACTGCCCGGACAAGGCAGCGAACTTGGCAATAACCAGTTTTGTGAAGCTTACAAGACTTTTTTCCCGTATGCCTGGCCGAGGCTGAGACAGCTGGCCATGCAGTATAAGAGCGGTCAGCTGGGGGGTCAGGCAAATGGCTCATGACTGGCAAGGGGATCATTAAGTGAAAACATTTGAAGATAAACCAGATAATCATGAACAAATCAAGCGTCAAGATCATAAGAAGGCTGTAATAAAACGGACAGCCGCACTGCGGGCCACAGCTTTGCTACTGGCCGGTTTGTTAGTGCTGCTGCCTGGCTGCGGCCTGGCAAGGAATTTCCTGCCGGAAGCCTATGAGCTGCCGGATCCGGGTACATTTAATACGACTGAAAGCGCCGGTCAAAACAGTTCAGATACACATGACACATCTGATCCACAGCCCGGTACCAGTCTTGAGACAGTCGCCAGGACCAGCGAGGATGGTTCAGAATCAACAATTGATCCGTCTGAAGACAGCCAGACTCAAACCCAGAAGGAAACAAGCCGGGAGACTGCCGCAGAAACAACGGTGGCTGTCAGGCGCGAAATCGACGAAGCCTTCAGCCGGGAAGCCGCCAGCCTGATGACACAGCAGCTGGAAGATCTGCAGCGGGAGCTTGTGCTGGACAGTCTGTTTGAAAAGTACTGGATAACTGAATCACAAATAGATGGTGTCGTGACACGTCTGTATGACGTTTTTCACCAGGTCTATAACCAGAACCCATGGTTTTTTTATCTCAACGGTTCAGCACGTATGAGCTATTCACTGCAGACCGGAGCAGAAAGCAGACTGAAGTCAATGTCCCTACAGCCTGATTATCATACGTTTGCCGCCGGGATGTCAGATGCCGAGCTGCAGTCGGTGATCAGACAAGTTGACCAGTTTGTTGAACAAAGCGCTCAGGCTGTCAGGCAGCAAACCACTGAGCCCTGGCAGCAGCTTCGTCTGGTTCATCAATTTCTGATTCGGCACATTGTTTATGATGAAACAGAAAATCAGGATAACAACCACGCTGCCGCAGCGCTTCTGGACGGCCTTACCTTATGCCAGGGCTATGCACAGGCTTTTCAGATGATCGGACAGCGTCTTGGGCATGATGTGATGATGATCACCGGGGAATCGAACGCGCAAGGCCATGCCTGGAATCTGGTAAAGCTCAACGGACAGTATTACCATGTAGATGTCACACATGATGATCCTGTCCCTGACCGGGGGCCAGACCAGCCGGTGAGGCACCTTCATTTTATGCGTTCTGATAGCATAATGCGTGAAACTCATCGCTGGCAGTCGGATCAGTTCCCGGCAGCCCCGCAAGATGGCGCTCATTATTATCGGCAGACAGGCAGGACAGCAGGGTCTGCAGAAGAAATGGAAACCATGCTCGGCGGCCAGCTGCGTCAGCATGACTTTGAAGCGCAGTCGGTTTTCTTTTTGGAACTGCTTTATACTGGCGACAGCCTGCCAGGCAGGGAAACGGTTGAACGCGTCATGCAAGAAGCGCTTCAGGATAATCAGACATCAGGACAAGTCTATTACCGGATTCATCTTGGCAAATCCGTGATCATTGTTGAAGTGTTCACATCCTGAGGACAGCTGACTACATTGACTCCGGTTCATTATTTGTCTCAAACTGACTATAATACAGATCTGCATAAAAGCCCCTGGCCGCCAGCAGCTGTTCATGTGTACCCTGTTCAACAATATCGCCGTCTCGAAGCGCCAGGATCAAGTCGGCGTCACGGATGGTTGAAAGACGGTGCGCGATGATAAAACTGGTTCTGTTTTCCATCAGCTTGAGCATCGCTTTCTGAATCAAAACTTCTGTTCGTGTGTCAACAGAACTCGTTGCTTCATCAAGAATCATGATTTTCGGGTTGGCCAGGACAGCACGGGCAATGGTGATCAGCTGCTTTTGTCCTTGTGAGATATTGCTGATTTCTTCGTTAAGCACCATGTCATATCCGTGCGGCAGTGTGTGGATAAAGTGATCGGCATAAGCTGTTCGTGCAGCCTCAATAATTTCTTCATCACTTGCATCTAGCCGGCCATACCGGATATTCTCACGAATGGTTCCGTTAAATAGCCAGGTATCCTGCAGCACCATGCCAAAAAGGCTGCGCAGGTCAGAACGGCTGTATGTGTTGCTGTCTTTCCCATCAATAAGGATGCGGCCGTCGTTAAGCTCATAAAAACGCATCAGCAGCTTGACGAGTGTTGTTTTACCTGCGCCGGTCGGTCCGACAATCGCGATGCGCTGACCGGGCCTGACATCCAGCGAAAAATCCTTGATGATAATCTGATCGGGTACATAACCAAAACGGACATGATCGAAGGTGACACGGCCCTGTATGTATTCCGACTGAATTTCCGACTCGACATCAGCGATTTCCTCATCTTCATCAAGAAATTCAAACACCCGTTCTGAAGCAGCCATCGTAGACTGCAGGACCGTGGCGATGCCGGCCACCTGCGAAATCGGCTGGACAAACTGGCGAATATACTGAATAAAAGCCTGAATATTGCCAACTGTAATCATCTGGCGCATGGCCAGCCAGCCGCCGATAATGACAACCACAACATAACCCAGATTACCAATAAAATTCATCATCGGCATCATCATTCCGGATAAAAACTGTGATTTCCAGGCAGATGAATAAAGTTTATCATTTAGACTGCGAAACTGGTCAATGGACCTTTCCTCGCCATTGTAAACCTTAACCACGACATGCCCTGCGTACATTTCCTCAATATGGCCGTTTGTCTCGCCAAGAACGGCCTGCTGCTGAGCGAAGTATTTTTGCGAAAACTTGACGACAACCGTAATCAGAAGCGTCGACAGCGGCAATATCAGCAGCGCAGCCAGGGTCATCTGCCAGCTGATCGTCAGCATCATGACAATAATCCCGACGAGCATGGTGATAGAAGCAACCATCTGAGAAAGGCTTTGGTTCAGTGTATTACTGA
>SLHU01000166.1 GCA_007135995.1 Clostridiales bacterium
ACGGTATAGTCTGTTTCGGTAACGAAATTAGCCGTTCCCGGTTTGTTTTCCTGTTCATGCCTGCCGGCTGATGTTGATGTTAAGTGCTTCCCTGCCTGGACCAGGACCGGTATGACCTGTTTAAGCAGGCCCTCTTTGTTAACTGGGTTTTGTTTCATCTTCTAATAAGCCCTTTCCTCCGCGTGATACCGCGAAAAGGATTTTCCTCCTCATGTTGATCTTTAAGTGCCTTTATCGCATCGCACAGCTGCCTGATGAGAAAAGTGCTGATGATTCGCATTGAGCGTTCTTGCTGAGCATTCTTGCTTCTTGCCTAGGGCAGTTCGTTGCCGGCAGCGCGATACAGCTCATACCATTCTTGTCTGGTCAGTGCAATGTCTGAAGCCTGGCAGATAGCCTTTATCCGATTTTCATTCATGCTGCCGATAATCGGCTGTATTCTGGCCGGATGGCGCAGAATCCAGGCAATCACGATGGCGATACCCGGAATATCATAATCAGCTGCGATCCGGCTAATGACTTCATTAAGTTTCGGGAATTTGGGATTATCCAGAAAAACACCTTCGAAAAAGCCATACTGCAGGGGAGACCAGGCTTGTATTGTAATATCATTCAGCCGGCAGTAATCCAGAACGCTGCCGTCACGGTCAATTGACGGATCAATTTCCATATTGACATTCAGGCCGGCGTCCATCATGCCGGTATTGGTCAGGCTCAGCTGCAGCTGATTGATGATAATCCGCTGCCCCAGATAACGGCTCAGCAGCATCATCTGCATAGGGTTCTGATTGCTGACGCCAAAATGGCGTACTTTACCGCTGCTGTGAAGGCGGGAAAAAGCCTCGGCAACTTCGTCTGGTTCTACCAGTGTATCTGGACGATGCAGCAGCAGGACATCCAGATAGTCTGTCTTCAGGCGTTTTAAAATGCCTTCCGCAGATGACAAGATATGGTCGCGGGAAAAATCAAAATAACCCTCGCGAATACCGCATTTAGACTGAAGTATGATCTTTTCTCTGACAGACGGCTTCATTTCTATGGCCTTGGCAAAAATTTTCTCGGACTCACCACCCCCGTAAATATCAGCATGATCGAAAAAATCAATACCGCAGGCTGTCGCTGTTTCAATCACTGAGCGGGCAGTTTTCAAAGGAAGATCCGCCATTCGCATGCAGCCAAGCGAAATTTCTGATGCTTCAAATTCACCATAACCTATATTTATTTTTTTCATTAAAATCACATCCTTTCTATTTTATTATACAACAGCACCTGAGACCTGTGTGCATCTGAACAGGCCGGATCAGCTTGAAAATCTGCGTTGCATTTTATTGTAAGCCGCAAGAACCAATCAATCGTGCGGTCACAGACAGACGATCCTGAATCAAATCGTGTTATATCCAGCTGATAATATATTGTCCCGGCTGCTATTTGACGAAACAGTCATCAGACAAACTTCTGAGTAAAATCAATTCTGCGCACACTCTTTATATACCGCAGGACAGGCAGGTAATTTCAGTTGCTTTACCGATTAGGTCAGTGACCGCCGGCAAATATCACCGGCAAATATCAGGGGTCAGTTAAATGAATACTTCATCTTATGGATATTTGTGCATAATCGGACAAGTCGCCAGTGATGTAACGGCCGTTACTTCGGAAAAGTAGACAAGCGTGCATATTTATGATAGATTGTCTAAGGGAGCTTGTGATTTTATACTTTAGGACAAAACCGTGTGGAGGCGGTCTGGTATAAAATTCAAATGCTCCATTTGTATTTTACATAGGAGGTAAAAGTATGAACAAGAAACTGATTATTCTGCTTGCTCTGCTTCTGTCTATGGCGCTCGTTGCGGCAAGCTGCGGTGGCGACACGACAGAAACAGAAGATCCAGGCACAACAACTGCTGATGCAGATGAGACGACAGAGCCGGCTGAGACCGATGAACCGGGTGATACAGAAGAGCCTGATGAAACAGAGACACCGGCCGAGCAAGGTGATTATTCTGATGAGCCTGCCCTGATTTTAGGTGCGACTGACTTTAACGCTGTGTTCAGCCCGTTTTTCGCGACTACCGGTTACGATATGGATATCGTGGACCTGGTACACGCGAATCTGGTCGGGTTTGACAGGTTCGCAATGCCGGACGACAGTGGTCTTACCTATTATGTGACACCGGAAGAAATTCTGGCTGACGACGGTTCAGTTGAGTACACAATTTATACGTTCACGCTAAAAGAAAATCTTGTCTTCAGTGACGGCGAGCCTGTTACTTCTGATGATGTTATCTTCTCAATGCTGGTTCGTCTGGATCCCAACTATACGGGTCCTTCAACACTTTATACAACACCGATTCTGGGCGTTAACGAATATCGTTACGACGATATGGATTATGCAGACCGTGTAGCAGCGATTCAGGAAGAAGCTGCCGCTTACGAGCCTGATGAAGATGAAATCCAGGAAACAGCCCAGGCTGTTGCAGACAGCTTTGGCATGGACGTCGCGGACTTTTTGCCTGACGGACCATGGTATGAAGATTACGTCCTGGCTGAAATCCGCAACTCGCTTCGCCGTGAGCTGGAAGCTGAGTACATTGCTGAAAATCTTGCCGGCGACACTGTAAACGTGCCGGACGTTGAAGGCATTGAAAAAGTGGATGAGCTGACAGTTCGTGTGACAATCGCGGGCGTTGACCCGGCTGCTATTTATAATTTTGGCGGTATTGAAGTCGCACCGGAGCATTATTATGGTGAAGGATTCCGCAAAGGTGATCTGTCGATGGTTCAGGCCGTCAGCGGCGAGCCGATGGGTGCCGGTGCTTATCGCTTCAGTGATTTCACCAACAATATTGTTACGCTTGTAGCAAATGATTTTTATTTCAAAGGATCACCGATGATTAAGCGGATCCGCTATCAGGTGACTTCACAGGCCAATAAGCTTGAAGGTGTCCGTCTGGGCGACTTTGACATATCCGATCCTACAGCTTCACCTGAAGTTGTAAATGATGTGGAAGACGATCCTGATCTGCATTACGAGCTGATTGACAACCTTGGCTATGGCTACATCGGAATTGATGCCAGCCGTATCACAAACCAGACAATCCGCCAGGGCATCATGCATCTGATGGATCGTGAACCTGCTGTTCAGTCTTACTATGGCAATCTGGCCAGTGTTATTGAACGTCCGATTTCCCGTGTTTCATGGGCATACCCGCAAAATGCAACCGAGTATTACGGTTTCAGCCCTGAAACAGCGCTTGAGAAATTCGAGGAAGCTGGTTACACACAAAACGACAGCGGTGATCTGGTAAACAGTGCCGGCGAACAGCTGCGCATCAGAATTGGTATCCCTGCTGACGGTGCTGGCGATCACCCGGCTTTCCCGATTGTTCTTGGCGTCAAGAACGCTGGTGAAGAAATTGGCATGATCGTTGATATTGAAGACTATGCCGATGGCAACCAGTTCTTTGATGACCTTGATGCCGGACTGCTTGATCTCTGGGCAGCTGCCTGGGGTGAAACACCTGATCCGGACATGTACCAGCTGTACCATACAAATGGTCCAAGCAATTACTACAACATCAGTGATGAGCGTCTTGATGAGCTGATCATGGATGCCCGCCAGACCAGTGATATTGATGCCCGCAAAGTAATGTACGCGGAAGCGCTCGATATCATTATGGAAAACGCAGTTGAAATGCCAACCTATCAACGTAAAAATATGTTTGTTTTCAATACCAATATTGTGGATATTGAGACACTCCCAAGAGACATGACACCGTACTATGGTTACTTTGCAGAGGTTGAAACCCTTCAAATGGTGGCCCAGTAACAGAAGTGTACTTAAAAATGACTGCTGAGCAGTTATAAAAATGCACAAGCATGCTGGTGGGCCTGCCTTCAAAATGAAGGCAGGCCCACATATTGCGACAGGAGTGTCTATGCGGCAATTCATTATTCGCCGGTTAATTCTATCGGTTTTTATATTATTTGGTGTATCTATTATTATTTACGCGCTTATTCGTGCCATGCCGGGTGATTATGTTTCAACGATCACAGCCGGCAACCCAAATGTCACAGAAGAGATGGTCATGCGTCTGCGCCGGTTATACGGTCTTGATGTCGGCGTCTTTCAGGGTTATGTGAACTGGGTAGGACAGGCTGTACGTGGTAATTTCGGCACATCGTTCATTTTTCAGCGGCCGGTTGCACAGGTGATCAGCGAAAAAATGTGGGTCTCATTCTGGCTTGCGTTTATTGCTTTCATGATTCAGCTTCTGATCGCGATTCCTCTGGGTGTTATTTCTGCAACACGCCAGTATTCCAAACTTGATTATGCGGTAACTACTTTCGCGCTGGTGGGCATTTCATTGCCAGGTTTCTTTTTCGCTGCCATCCTGCAGCGTACTTTCGCGATTGGTCTGGGCGTTTTGCCTTTACAGGGCATGGTGACCGCACGTTTTAACTATACCGGTTTCAGGCTGCTGCTGGATATGGGTAAACACCTCATTTTACCGGTTGCTGTTCTGACAGTGACGGGTGTTGGCGGTTTGATGCGGTATTCCAGAACGAATATGCTTGAGGTGCTGAATGCTGATTATGTTCGCACCGCACGGGCAAAAGGTCTGAGTGAGAACAAGGTTATTTACAAACACGCTTTCCGCAACACACTGATTCCGATTGTAACCATGATCGGCGGTTCAATTCCCGGTCTGTTTTCCGGTGCTATTATCACGGAAGGTATTTTCGCGATTGACGGCCTGGGCAATACAGCGCTGATAGCGATGCGCCAGGGTGATGTACCGTTTATTATGGCTTTTAATATGTTTCTTGCGGTTTTGACCCTCTTGGGGACACTGATCGCTGATTTACTATACGCTGTGGTTGATCCGCGCGTTCGATTAAGCTAGGAGGTGGCAGATTATGGCTAATGACATGAAATTGCCGGAAGAACTTAATATGCCTGAACAAGAACAGACCTCCGAGCAAACGATCGTTTCACCGGGTCAGCTTGTTCGAAAACGTTTTGTCCGAAACAAGCTGGCCATTATAGGGGTGGTCATTTTGCTGACCATGGTTTTGTTTTCTTTTCTCGGACCGCTTTTTTCCCCCTATGGGGAGTATGAAATTTTCTACCGGGATGAAGAGATCCGCTTCATTTACGTGATGGCAGGTGACCAGGACCTATATGCGCTTAATATCGCGGACGGTTCTTTGCGCTGGCACTTAACAACGCAAGAACCAATTGTTTCAGAACCCTTGATCTCGGCCGAAACCGGCAGGATCTTTGTCCAGCTTGAGAGCGGCATTATTTACGAGTATTCCGCCAATCGAGGCGAA
>SLHU01000371.1 GCA_007135995.1 Clostridiales bacterium
TTTATTTGCTTTGTTTTGCCAGTTTTTTACCAGCGATCAGAGAACCAAGACCGATGACGATCAGTGCGGCTACTGGATAAACACTGTTTGTACCTGTTTCTGGTACATCTTCATCTTCATGCTCTATTTCCTGATACTCGAAGTTTGTTGGAATCATGACACTATCAATGACGTGAATGACACCATTGGTTGCTTCAATGTCTGTGGCTGAGATTTCTGCACCATTAACGGTTGGAACATCTCCACTCAGATCAAATTTAACCATATCTCCATTAAGTGTTTCTGCTTCCAGACCATCTGAAAGATCGCCAGCCATCACTTTGCCTGAAACAACATGATGCAGAAGTACTTTTGCCAGATCAGGCTGAGCCAGAAGCTCTTCAGCTGTAATGTCAAGAGCAGTCAGCAGAGCAGCAAACGCATCATTCGTAGGAGCGAAAACCGTAAACGGACCTTCACCTGACAGGGCGTCTACAAGATCAGCTGCCTGCAAAGCGGCGACCAGTGTGCTGAATGCGTCATTTGCGATCGCAATCTCAACGATAGACTGGGTCGGCTCTTCAGTTGGCTCTTCAGTTGGCTCTTCAGTCGGCTCTTCAGTCGGCTCTTCTTCAACTTCAAGTGAGAAAGCAGCCGGTACAAGAACTGCATCTATAATATGAATGACACCGTTTGAAGCTTCAACATCAGCGTCCGTGACAGCTGCTGAACCACCCATGGCGTCCACAATCTCTACACCATCTGAAAGATCTACGGTCAGCATCTCACCCTGGAGCGTCTCAATTTCCATACCATCTGTCAAGTTACCGCTCTCGGCAATGCCATCAACCACATGATACAAAAGTACATCTGCTAGCTGCGGATGTGCCAGAAGGTCAGCCGCATCAATACCTAAAGCCGCAAGCAATGCTTCGAATGCATCATTTGTTGGCGCGAAGACTGTGAATGGTCCTGCATCCTCATCAGCCATTGTTTCAGCTAGCTCAGCTTCAGTCAAAGCAGCTAGAAGTGTTTCAAAACTGCCAGCCTCTGTTGCAACCTCAGCAATTGTTCCCGGACCTCCATGATGATCTGCTACGACTGGTGTAACCAGCATCAGCAGCATCGCTACTACCATAAGACTTACTAATTTTTTCATGTTCGTTCCCTCCCATTAAGGATTAAATGATTTCTACTTTCTTTTTACTTCTGTGTTTCATTTTATCCGACGTCAAAATAAATATTCATTGATGAAAGATTATCATGCGGTACTTTCATGTACTGTAACGTGGGTTACTTGTATTGTTTTTTTTATATTATTATATCGTTTACAACCATTTTGACAGGCAGCCATATTTATGTCAACTTTTTGTCAATTTTTTGGGAATGTCAAATAAAACAAACGGCAAAGCATCTTAGTATCAGGCGTCCAGGCATTCATCATCAAACGGGCTAATAAAAACTTTTCTCGCGATAAAAAATTATGATTATGTAACATTTGGTCATACATATTGCATATTTTTCTGATAGATTTATTATTAAGTTGATGATAAAGAGGTGCCTCATGATGAATAATACGAAGGTATCAACATTGATATATAAATTCGGTGTGCTTATTTTAACCGCAGCAGCTGTTATTATTGTTGTATTTGCATATAATGCAATTCGTCAGCGGTATGATGATCGTTCACTTCAGGCAATGCATCCTGGCAGACAGGATAGTGTTATGACTGATGAAAACGAGTCTGAAAATGATGGTGATATTACGGTTGATCTAAATGAAACCACGTTATATACGGATGAAGATGATCGACTGGCTGATCAGACTGACCTGTTGTCAGGCCGGTCAGATTCTTCTTTGGCAGAGGATTTTCTCAACGAGACAAACGAAAGCCAGAATGATGATGCTGATCCTTTGGCAGCATTAAAGTCTGATCTGACATTTGAAAAAAATAAGTTTCAGGATTTATTCATGAAAAATACTGATTTTGTTGGCTGGATTCAGATTAACCAGACCCGAATCGATTATCCTGTCGTCAAAGCTCGTGATAATATCTACTATCTTGATCGCAATTTTGACCGTCAGGAAAGGCGTAATGGCGCCATTTTCATGGATTACCGCAATTCCGGAACCTGGCAGGACAGGCACACGATTATTTACGGACACCACACACGCGACGGCTCTATGTTCACAGATCTGCTTAAGTTCCGTCGATCTTCTTTCTATGACCAAAACCGTGATCTGGCAATTGAAACCTTGTTTGGTGAGGTGCAATACAGAATAATCGCTGCTTATATCGCGGAATCTGAGCCTTCTTATATTCGAACTATTTTTGATGAGCCGGCGTTTGATGCATTTATCAGTGAAATGAGACAGAGAACCTTGCATGCATGGGACACAGACATTGTTTTTGGTGATCAGCTGTTAACGCTTATCACCTGCGCATACGATTTTAATGACGCACGCATGGTTGTTCATGCGGTCAGAACAAGCGAATGAGCGAGTTATGACACTCGCTCATTCTACTCTCTGGGGTTTATTTAATATTCAATTCAGCAGACTCATATGTCCTGCTGACACGGTTGCACTGTCTGGCTTAATTTTTTTTCTTGTTTGTTTTTATGGCGATGGCTATGCAGACAGCTAATCCTCCGTAACATAGAATGCATCCCACGACCAACATAACCCAGGCACTTAATGGCATAATCAACCCTCCTCTTCAGCTGAAGCCTGCTGCGAATCAGCAACAGGTAAGCGGTCTCTGAAAATGCTGATAATAAGTCCCACTACTAGTGTAGCAGCAACAACAGCCCATCCGCCAATCACAATATAACGTGTTTCATAGTCACCGTAGTTAACTTGAACATTCTCGATCAGGTAAGAGATGCTGATGTAAAGCAGAACGATCGGGGTAACGTACCTGATCATGATATCCCACCATCTGCCGAATTTAATTTCAGATGTTTCATTGAAATAGGCTCTGATCTTTTTAGCGCCGAAAAGCCAGCCGACAACAAAGCACTGAATAATACCTATCGCGATCAAGTTAAAGTCATTAACAAAATGGTCTGTGATATCGAGCCAGTAAAGGCCGCCTTTCGTCGCGAAGATCAGGCTGCCAAGCAGACCGGCAATACAGACACCCAAGGTTGTCTTTTTCTTGTTCCACTGAAACTTATCAACCAGGCCAGCCACAATTCCTTCGACAATTGAGAAGGCAGAATCCAGACCTAGCGTAAAGAGCATGAGGAAAAACAGCAATCCGAAAATGGTAATGGACACAGCACCTCCGGGAAGATTACTGATCGCCTCCGGATAGGTGATAAAGGCAAGACCAACACCTTGAACACTCATCTCTTCAATAGGTGTGTTGGTAAGATTTGAAAAATAGCCCAGTGTCCCAAAAACAGCAAACCCAGCCAGAAAACTTATGCCCGCATCGGCCAGCGCGATAATCAGGCCGTCCGTTGTCAGGTCACTGTCTTTTGACAGATAGCTGCCATAGGCAATCATAATACCAAATAAAATACTAAGGCTGAAGAAAACCTGCCCATAGGCGGCTGCCCATACATCCGGTTTCAACAGTGCCTGCCAGTCAGGCTGCAGGTAATAGGATAATCCAACCAGTGCACCCGGAAGCGTAACTGCACGAATCATCAGGATAATGAGCAGTGCAAGGGGAACCGGAACAGTCCACATCACAACCTTGCCGACGGTTTTAACACCGTTAAAAAGGCTGAGCCAGACTAGCAGCCAGGTAATCACAACAGCAATCAGCACCGGGATGCTAAATCCACCCAGATTCCCGGGACTATCAGAAATTTGCAGCACATCCCCGAAGAAATAATCGGAAGCTCTGTCCCGCCAGGCCAATGTGAAAGATGAATAAATGTAGTTTGCAACCCAGCCGAGTACAACCGCATAGTATGATACAATCACAAAGCTGGTTGCCAATGCCCACCATCCCAGCGGCTCAGCTTTTTTATGCAATTGCTTAAGCGCGGCGGGCGCGCCGGCCTGTGCTCTGCGGCCTATTGCGTGTTCTAGAATCAGCAGCGGGATGCCCGCGGTCAGCAGCGCGACAAAATAAGGTATCAGAAACGCGCCGCCTCCATTATTAAAGGCCTGCCCTGGAAAACGCCATGCATTTCCCAGTCCAACAGCCGACCCCACAGCTGCCAGAATAAAAATAAATCTGGAACTCCATCTTTCCCTTGTCATAGAATACCTCCCATATATGCTTAAGTTCTGCTGAACAGTCAGCCATGTTGATTCATGTGGTGCATTAAGTTTCAGGAGTGTGGTGCATTAAGTTTCAGGAGATTAATATCGTGACAAATTCTCTGGTACGAAAACTCATCATTTCAAGGCCATTCGCCTTTGTACAGCATACCCGTTTTCTGTGTAACCAAGCGTCTGCTCAGCCTTAGCGAGCCTTGCGGTTTACATTGTTCGTTTCATTTTCATGATGATTATGACAGTCCGTTTATTTGTTAATCAAATTAATTCTAATCAATCAACTGAGTCTATGCAAGAAAAGATATTCACAATTACAAATATTTATGTAATAAACAAAATAATGAAGCACTGTATTGTTCACTATACATAATCATTTGCTCACATTTGTCATAATCATTTTAATTCTATGCTAAAATGTGCGTATGAACATTTATTTAGGTCTTGTCCAGATAGATCTCGCCAGGAATGACAGAATGAGTGCGTAAACGGGCTTACAAGGCATTTAAAAGCAGGGCGTTTACGGTTTCAGCAAGTTCAGTTCAGATAGTAATTGCTGTTTTATAAATGGTTTTAAAAAGGAGTCAGCCTATGAAAGATAAACAATATAAAATCAAAGAAGTGAATGGCACGCAGCAGAAAGTCATACGCAATAAGTATTATGAAAAAGAGTTGAAACGCCTTCAAATTGAATTGGTCAAGCTGCAAGAATGGGTTAAAGAAAAACAGCTGAAAGTTGTTGTTTTATTTGAAGGAAGGGATGCTGCAGGCAAAGGTGGTGTCATAAAAAGAATCAGTGATCGGATGAATCCGAGATATTGCCGGATTGAAGCACTGGGAAAACCAACTGATAAAGAAGAAACCCAATGGTTCTTCCAGAGATACGTGGCAAGACTGCCAGCAGCAGGTGAAATTGTTTTATTTGACAGAAGCTGGTATAACAGAGCCGGCGTAGAAAGAGTTATGGATTTTTGTACTGAAGAAGAGTACCAGGAATTTCTCCGCTCATGTCCTGAGTTTGAGAATATGCTCATTCGATCAGATATCATACTGGTTAAGTACTGGTTTTCGGTCTCAGATGAAGAGCAGGAAAA
>SLHU01000097.1 GCA_007135995.1 Clostridiales bacterium
AATATTATAAACGTATTAGACTATTCTATCTACTATAATATAAACAGATAGATGTTGCTCAGATACAGGCGGGCTGTTTGCCATATGCTTTTATCCCGCTCATTATGATCAGATCTATATGTACGTAAGCAAGTTGCGCAACGCACTATTTCCAGGAGGTTTTATTATGACTCAGACCCTTCCCAGATCCGAATATCCTCGTCCGCAGATGGTAAGAGATCAGTGGCAGAATCTCAATGGCCAATGGTCTTTCGCTTTTGATCATGGAAACAGCGGAAAAGCACGCGGTATGCATCTGAAGAAAGCTGAATATCCCCTATCCATCACAGTACCTTTTTGCCCGGAATCATCTCTTTCAGGAATAGACAGCAAGGATTTTGTTGCTGCGGTGTGGTACAGAAGATTAATTGAGGTCAAGAACCTTCAAGGCAAACGACTTTTACTCCATTTTGGAGCTGTTGATTATCAATGTGAGGTATGGGTGAATGAACAGCTTGCGGGGACTCATACTGGTGGTTACAGCAGTTTCTCCTTTGACATTACGCAGCATGTCAACACTGGTGGTGACAATGTGCTGACGGTTCGCGCTTTTGATGATGTACGCAGCGGAAAACAGCCGGCCGGAAAACAAAGTCCGGAATACCATTCATACGGCTGTATGTATACGCGGACAACAGGCATCTGGCAGACAGTCTGGCTGGAAACAGTTCCAGAAACGTATATCGATGAACTGAAACTATCAGCCAGCTGGAACAATAAGGCTGTTTGCCTTGATGCAGCCGTGTGTGATAAAAGTCCAGACAGCGCATCAGAGCAGTCAGGCATGCAGCTTGAAGTTCGCCTGATTGATCCTCAAACAAAAAGCATTTTGATTGAGAAAAAAGCGGCAGCTCAAACGGGCTTTCAAAAACTTTTCATCGAAGTGGATAAAAGTACCTCAGAGTTGCTGGAACCTTGGGAACCAGGCAAATCTTCGCTATATGATCTTGAACTCTGCTTGATAAATTCTGCCGGTAAAGTGATTGATCTGGTTCAATCATATTGTGGTTTCCGTGATCTTGAGCTGCGCCAGGACGGGCTATATATCAATAGAAAGCCTGTTTTCCAGCGATTAATCCTTGATCAGGGCTTTTACCCTGACGGTATCTACACAGCGCCAGACGATCAAACACTCAAGAGAGATATTGAGCTCTCAATGCAGCTTGGATTTAACGGCGCTCGTTTGCACCAGAAAGTTTTCGAGCCGCGTTTTCTTTACTGGGCGGACAAGCTGGGCTATCTGGTCTGGGGTGAGCAAGGCAGCTGGGGGCTGGATATAACACATGCTGGTGCGGTCACGCACTTTCTTCCTGAGTGGATGGAAGTCATCAGGAGAGATATCAGTCACCCGTCAATCGTCGGCTGGTGTCCATTCAATGAGACATGGGATCAGAATGGCAAACGGCAATGTGACGAGGTGATCAGGCAGATCTATCTGGCAACTAAAATGGCTGATCCAGCACGTCCGGTGATCGACACCAGCGGTAATTATCATGTTCAGACAGATATTTTTGATATTCATGATTATGAGCAGGATGTGGACATTTTCGCTGATAAATTCAAGGAGATGGCCAATGGCGGCGATCCGTATGTAACCTTTCCTGACCGGCAGAAATATGAAGGACAGCCATACTTTGTCAGTGAATATGGCGGCGCTTCGTGGAACAAGAACCAGCAAGATGCCTGGGGGTATGGAAACCAGCCTGCAAGTGAAGCTGAGTTTGCCCAGCGCTATACGAGTCTGACTGAAACCTTGCTCAATAATCCTCGTATCTGTGCTTTTTGCTATACACAGCTGACAGATGTTGAGCAAGAACAAAACGGTTTATACAGCTACGAGCGAAAACGCAAATTCAGTGACGCAGTTTATCAGCAGATAACCGAAACAAACCAGCAGCGATCAGCGTTTGAGAAAAAGTTCTCATGATGGCGAACAGAAAAAAAGATAAATAGTGCGCCGTGCGCGGCGCGCCCAGACTAAAAAGATCCCCCTTGACGTCAAGAGGGATCTTTTTATTGCCGCCGGGCAGCAGCAAAACAATTTGATTTCCAGCTAATTAACTATACGCTGCCAGATATTTAGTTTCGCAGTGATCTCTCCAGCAGCAGCATGCTTACTGGGTAAAACATCGTATAGCATTTTCGACTGGCAGCACCGACTGTCGAAAAGACAAAAGCTTCGCGGGTCACATCTTATATACTGACTATTTTTTGCTCGTTGTGAGACTTATATGCGTTTTCCAGTAACTCTGTCAAGGCTTTACCTTTTTCTGTATCATACGGAATTTCTGCATTGGTCAGGATAGCGTCAAACCAGACGTCCATTGCCATGGGTAAAGGCTCAGGCAGTTTATCGGGAATAATCCATCCCTTTGTATCCAGCTTATCGCTGCGATATTTCACTTCGCCGTCAACGGAAATAAGCGCCCCTTCTGTACCGAGCAGTTCAAAGCAGTTCGCCTGATAAGGTGATACAAAGGATGTTTCTAATACGGCGATCGTGTTGCCCTCAAACTCAACAACCGATACCGCGTTATCATCTGCCGGCGGAGGGCAATAATTGGTGTTGAACATTGAAGCGATTCTCTTTGGTTTTCCAAGGAGATAAGCAGCCGTATACATAGGATGGCAGCCCAGATCCATCATCGCGCCGCCTCCGGCTTTTTCTGTATCATACCAATAATCCGGCAGCCATCCGCGCAGTGAGCCTTGATGAGCATTACGCATCCGCATATAATGAATCTTGCCCAACAGCCCATCATCAATAAGCTGTTTGGAAAACTGTGCCAAAGAAGTGGTCAGATTCGGATACGAGATGCAAAACTTCACATTGTTGTCTGCGACAGCCTGGGCGATTTTATCACATTCAGCCAGCGTAGGTGCCATGGCTTTTTCCGTAAAAATATGTTTTCCGGATTTTGCCGCCGCGATTATCACTGTCTCATGGTCACTGGTGGGTGTGTCAATGATAACCGCGTCCACGTCATCCCGGGCAAGAAGTACATCAAGGTCCGGTTCAAACTCCACGCCAAGTTCCTTTGCCCATTGACTGCCTCTATCTGTGTCTTCATCCCATACACAGGTAATCTGTGCTTTGTCTGAAGCCTTCACGGCTTTCGCGTATCCAGCTGCATGAACATGCCATTTCGATAACATTGCTACTTTAATCATAGTATGCTCCTTTTTTCATTTGATCGAGTATTTCTGTTGATTCTACTGTCATACTAATTGTTATTCATTAATATAACAACTATATTCATCAAAATGGCATTTATCTGATAACGTTTTTCTCCAGCTTTACGGCCGCACCAATGTACCGTCGGGCAAGCGGGTGACCGTCCATTCAGGAACTTTATTGGCACATGGGTATTTCGCTGCCTTTTTTTCATCAATGTCGATGCCAAGCCCGGGCTGATCGTTAAGATAAACATAGCCCTTTTTGAGCTCTGGACAGCCTGGAAAAACTTCCTGAAGCGGTTCGCTCAGGCCGGCCCATTCCTGAATCCCAAAATTGGGGCTGGCAAGATCGAGATGGACATTAGCCGCATGACCAACCGGTGAAACATCCCCGGGCCCGTGCCAGGCGGTTCGTATACCATATGTTTCGCAGAATATCGCCAGTTTGCGAGCCGGCGTCAGACCGCCAATTTGACTGATGTGGACCCGGATGAAGTCGATCAGCTGCTCGGAAACAAGCATCTTCCATTCATTGGGGTTGTTAAACAGCTCGCCCATGGCAATAGGGGTGGCACTTTGCTGACGAAGCAGGCGAAACCATTCTATTTGCTCAGGCGCCAGCGCATCTTCCAGGAAAAACAGTCGATAAGGCTCGAGTGCTTTCGCCAGCCCCAGTGCCCTTACAGGCGTCAGGCGCTCATGGACGTCATGTAAAAATTCTACCTCATAACCGATCTTGTCGCGCAGGTAGGAAAAAAGAATCGGGATCGACCGCTCATAGGCATCCGCGTCAAAATAGGCCCCGGGCAACGCACCTTCTGGTTTACGGTTGATTGCGCTGCGCCCGCCATATCCACCCATCTGGCAGCGGATATAGTGCAGCCCCTGTTCCTGAAACTCTTTGACCTTTTCAGCGACTTCCGCCGGCTCGCTGCCATCTGCATGACGATAAATGGCGGCAGCCTCGCGACACTTGCCGCCGAAAAGCTCATATACAGGCATGTTGGCCATTTTACCCTTGATATCCCATAGCGCCATGTCGACACCGGAAATGGCATTGTTCAGGACGGGTCCGTTTCGCCAGTATGAATTAACCATTGATGACTGGAAGATATCTTCGATCCGTCTTGGGTCTTTACCGACCAGAAATGGCTTGAGGTAAGAATCGACGGCCGTCTGAACCGCCAAAGCCCGCTGTGTAAAGGTCGCACATCCCAAACCGTAGAGCTCAGGCTCATTCGTCTCTACTTTCACCACAACCAGGTCGATCCCTGCAGGGGCAGTAAGAATGGCTCGTACATCTTTGATCTTTAAATTATTCATAATCATCCTCTTTATGTTTTGCTTTGACTTTACTTCTTGTTCCTCTCTTTTGGCCGGCCCCAGCCGTATTTTTCAACATCATCGCTTAGATCAATTCTTTCCGGCATACCAGGCAAAATAAGCCCTCCGTCAATGCGCAGTGTTATGCCGGTTATATAGGACGCCTTATCGGATGCAAGCCATAAGCAAGCTTCTGCAACATCGCTTGGTGTGCCGACCCGCTGCAGCGGAATGCGAGGTTCCAGCCCCTCATAAAAAGGCTGAAAATCAGGATTATCCCGCACTCTTGTTGCGCCAGGCGCGACATTATTAACCCGGATACCATAGGCTGCCAGATCGAGCGCGATTGATTCAATCGCTCGATTCATTCCGGCTTTCAGGCCGCCATAAAGCATATCTCCGGGATAGGCACGTTCAGCCCTGCTGGATGTGATGTTGATGATGTTTCCGCATATTTGCTTTTCTTTCATGTGACGCGCCACGGCCTGAAGCGTCAGCAGATATCCTTTGAAATTCAGATTGATCAGGAAATTAATGTCGTCCAGTGACATGTCAAGAATTGAATCAACCCGCGTAATGCCGGCATTGTTAATCAAAAGATCGATACGTCCGTAATGATCAATCGTCTCTTTCACGATCTTTGCCGGCACTTTTTCGTCCTGCATGGATGCCTGCATCACCAGGCAGCTGGCCTTACCCTCTTTCTCAATACGACTGGCAACGTTACGCGCTTCATCTTCTTTTGTTGAATAGGTAATCGCAGTGTC
>SLHU01000230.1 GCA_007135995.1 Clostridiales bacterium
AGTGTTCATTATAGCTCAAGCTGTATGCTGAAAGAAAAATGATATTAATCAGGGATCACAATGTTTTCCCGCGTATTGCCGCGCTGATTGACCGGTATGAAGCCCATTTCTTCCATGCTGGTCAGCTTTTGTTCAACGGCGTTATGCCGCAAAGTGGCAAATAGCTCTGCCTGAACCGCTGCGTAATAGGGCACCACAAAGATAACGCCTATGCCGCAGGCCAAAATGCCAAGAAGGAACCAGCCGATAAAAGACAGATCGAGGAGAAACATATCAAATTTATGGCCGGAAGTCATGCTCATCGAAAGCTTCAAGGCACGCTTGTAACCAATTCTGGCGTTGTCACCCAGAATCCACGGGGTCATCCGGTAGCTGTAGCTTTTAATAATCACCGGGATTGAAAATGCGATGCTGCCGATGATCCATACGGCAAACAGCAGTAAAGCTTCGCTTAAGAAGCGCTCCATCATATCCTCAGTCATATTCTGACGAAAAAACTGAAGACTGATCACGCGGGCGATCGCCAGAACAGCCAGCACAGCGGTTGGAATCAAGGCCAGCAGTCCCCACAGGAACAAAAAGAGGTTCTTCCAGAACATGCTGCCAACCACCGTAAGGAAATTGCCGTAGCGAAACATATAAAACAGCTGTCCGATTGACGGGGTGGCCTGTGATTCCCGGCTGCGCGAATACCAGCGGTTGCCGCCAACCTCAATAACCGGCGCTATGAAGATTGAGTAGGCCAGGGCAATCAGGCCGGCGAATATGCCAAACAGCATCAACAGGATAATCACCCGGCTGTCGAAGAATGTCTCGAACGGCATGTTAAAGCTAAAATTCCCGCTGAACGGCTCGCCATGCCAGGGTCTGAACGAGCTTCCCCTGCTAAAAACATTATGATCACCGAAATTAAATCCCCAGCCATAGCTGCCTGTACCAGAGGTCAGCAAGCTGACCAGCAAAGACACCACAAAAGCCTTCCAGTATTTACCGCGCAGGTTTTCCTTCGCCTGGTATTTCAAACCACTTCTAGTCCACATAAAAAGCCTCCTCAAATACACTCTTCTTCATTATACCGGATTTTCACCTGACTGTATTCGTTTTCTGACCGCTCATTTTGACGTTTTGATTGATGATTTTGTTCGTCACGGCTATAATGATGTGAAGATAAAGTATGAACATGTGAGATTATGTGAAAGGTGGTGAAAAAAAGTTTTTCTCCCATGACGAAAGTCACGGGATTAAGGACTTTGTAAATATGAATTGGATTGACAGCAGCATTACAGCGGTTAAAGGATTTAAGGCAAGCGGGGTTGCCTGCGGGCTGAAAAAAGATGAACAGCCTGATCTGGCACTTATTGTCAGTGAGAAAATGGCCTCTGCCGCCGGTGTTTTTACAAAAAACATAGTGAAGGGCCATTCTTTGCAGCTGACGATGAAAAGAATGGAAAAAGGTCAGGCGCAGGCTTTGATCATCAACAGCGGGAATGCCAATGCCTGTGTAGGCGAGACCGGCATGACCGACGCTAAAACCATGGCATCGCTGGTGGCCAGTAAAATTAACTGCAAACCGGATGATGTTCTGGTGGGGTCTACAGGTGTTATTGGTCAGCCGCTCAATATGCACGCTATTCGCGGCGGCATCGAAAAGGCAGTCAGCCAGCTGAGCAGCGACACTAAGGCAGGTCATCTGGCTGAAAAGGCGATTATGACAACCGACCTTATCCCAAAAGAGGCCGTTGTCAGGTTTTCAATCGGTGAACAAGCGGTAACCGTTGCCGGTATGGCAAAGGGCTCAGGCATGATCCATCCGAATATGGCCACCATGATTGGTGTCATCGCGATGGACTGCGCTGTCAGTCAGCCGCTGCTGGCCGCCATACTAAAACGCGTGACGAACCGGACGTTCAACCGCGTATCGATTGATGGTGATACAAGTGTCTGCGATATGGTTATCGCGATGGCTAATGGCCTTTCAGGAGCCGGGACTATTCAAAAAGAGACCGCTGAAGCAGAAAAACTGGAAAAAGCGATAGAAGCAGTGTGCACAAGGCTGGCCCGGCTGATCGCTGCTGACGGCGAAGGCGCAACAAAACTGGTGGAGGTGCGAGCTGAAGGCCTTCGCAGTCAGGAAGACGCTTTTAAAATGGTCACAGCCGTTGCCAAATCACCTCTGGTCAAGACCGCGCTTTTTGGCGAGGACGCCAACTGGGGACGGATTTTGACCGCTGCGGGGTATTCGGGTGCCAACTTTAATCCTGAGAAGATTGATATCTGTATCGGCAGTTTAAAAGTGTGTGAAAATGGTGTTGCGCTTGCCTTTGACGAGGCCAAAGCCAAGTCAATTCTTCAGGAAAAAGAAATTGTGATCAAGCTGCTGCTGAAAGAAGGCGATGCGTGGGACCGCATGTGGACCTGTGATTTTTCTTATGATTATGTGAAAATCAACGGCAGCTACAGAACCTAAAGGACGCGTGACAAAACTCACCCATTTCTGGATTCTGAAGTGCAAAGATTTCGTTCGCCAGTTTTCTTACAATGTCGATATATTGATCAGTCTTGAAACCGTCCATATACTCAGTTTAGGAGAGCATCGCGACGCCGTTTGCTCCAAGACACACTTCATTTGACCAAAACAATCGTGCGCAAGCCCCATCTAAGCGTCCAGCTTAGGTGGGGCGGGTTCACTTGCGCTCAATTATAAAGGCAGTGTCATGGTTATTTACAGAAAATCGAAGTGAATCTTGCCATCTTTCATGTCGGCTGATATGGCGGTCTTATCGCTCAGTTTACCCGATAGCAGCAGATCAGCCAGCGGATCTTCAAGAAGCCGCTGTATGGTCTTTCGCAGGGGTCTCGCGCCATATTTGGGGTCATAGCCTTTCTCAGCCAGGTGATCTTTTACCAGTTCTGTAACAACAAAATCAAGCCCTTTGTCTTTCATCTGAGCAATCACTTCCGCGAGCATCAGATCAACAATCTTGCGGATCTCCTCTGCTGTCAGCTCACGGAAGACAACGATCTCGTCAATCCGGTTTAAAAATTCCGGACGGAACATTTCCTTCAGCACCGACTGTACTCTGTTTTCCAGCGCTACATAGCCATCGTTGCCGAAACCAAATGTATTTGCCTTCAAAGTTGTACCGGCATTTGATGTCATAATAATCAAGGTGTTTTCAAAATTGACCATCCGCCCATGACTGTCTGTCAGGCGGCCGTCATCAAGGATCTGCAGCAGGATATTAAAGACATCTGCGTGCGCTTTTTCAATTTCATCAAGTAAAATGACACTATAGGGTTTGCGGCGGATTTTTTCGGTGAGCTGACCGCCGTCATCATAGCCAACATAGCCTGGCGGCGAACCGATCAGTTTGCTGACTGTATGCGGCTCCATGAATTCGGACATGTCAAGGCGGACCAGCGCGTCTTCAGTGTTAAACATGGCTTCCGCCACTGCTTTCACCAGTTCTGTTTTTCCGACGCCGGTCGGTCCGACAAAAATAAACGAAGCGGGCTTGTGGCGTTTGCCGAAACCGGCACGATGCCGGCGAATCGCACGGGACAGGGCCGAAACAGCCTGATCCTGGCCAACCACCCGTTCGTGCAGGCGTTCCTCAAGATGCAGCAGCTTTTCAGACTCAGTTTCGCTGATTCTCTGCATCGGAATACCGGTCCACATTTCAACAACCTTAGCAATATCTTCACTGCTGATCTCAACAGGACGACTATCCTCTTCAAGATCTTTGAGTTCTTTTTCCACCCGCAGCAGATGCGAACGAATATCGGCCTGCTTTTCATATAGATTAACGTCTTCCGGACTGTTGGCTATCTGCGTTTCCACCTTTTCCATATCGTGGTTCATCTCATCATATGCGCTGCGTTTTTTCTTCAGCTCAACCAGCGTCATGTCTTTCAGGTTGGCACTTGAACCGGCCTCATCCAGCAGATCAATCGCTTTATCGGGCAGGAAGCGGTCTGTGATATAGCGCTCCGACATTCTGACTGCCTGTTCAATGACCGAATCATCGAAGGTCACATGGTGATGCTTTTCATAATAGTCGCGAATCCCTTTCAGGATCTCCACCGATTCGGCAATGGAGGGTTCATCGACGATCACCTTCTGAAAGCGGCGCTCCAGTGCCGAGTCTTTTTCTATAAAGCGGCGATATTCATCGAGTGTGGTTGAACCAATCACTTTAATCTCGCCTTTTGCCAGTGCCGGCTTGAGAATATTGGCCGCGTTCATCGCGCCTTCAGCATCACCGGCTCCCATTATATTATGCAGCTCATCAATGACGAGAATGATATTCCCTGAACGGCGGGCATCATCGACAACGCCCTTCATGCGGCTTTCAAACTGGCCGCGAAACTGTGTGCCGGCGACCATCGCGGTCATGTCAAGCAGATATACTTCCTGGTCCAGAAGCTTTGCGGGTACTTCGCCCGCGTCGATTTTCACCGCCAGTCCTTCAGCAATCGCGGTCTTGCCAACGCCGGGCTCACCGAGCAGAACCGGGTTGTTTTTTGTTCGCCGGTTGAGAATCTGAATCACTCTCGCCAGCTCTTTATCACGGCCGATAATCCGGTCTATTTTTCCCTGGGTTGCTTTCATCGTCAGATTAGTACCAAACTGATCAAGAAATTTGCGCCTTTTTTCCGGTTTCGCCCGCTCATTTTTATCACCTGAGCGGCTGTTGCGGCGTGTCTCGGATACTTCATCCGATTCACTGCCGATTGATGCCGGCAAAAGCTCATTTCGCTTCTCATCATCGTCTTCATCCTGATCCGACTCTTCGCTGGCCATATCCGCCAGCGCTTCCATATCAAGACTGCCGCTGATCAGCGATTTAAACAGCGCTTCCGGGCTTTGCCCGTCCATATGCGACATCACATTATTCATCCGATCAGTGAGCTCATCAATATTGCTGTCATTAATCCCGGCTTTCGTGAACAGCTCATCCATGCCGCCCAGTCCCGTGCGGTACGCACATTTAAGACAAAGGCCTTCACTGATACGCTGGCCATTTTCAAATCGGGTTGTAAAAACAACTGCTACATTTTTTTTGCACATTACACATTTTGCCATCAGAATCAATTTCCTTTTCTATCAGCGCCTAGAGCGTCTGTTATCAGCATTCATTCACCTTTTTTCAGGCGCTGCTTTTATTTTGGCTTTTTCGACCCGTCTTTGCCGGTCTTCTTATTTTCTTCGCTTTTTGATCCGTTTCATCAGGTGAGACTGAAGCAAGCTCAGATCCAGCAGGATCCAGCTTCAAAACACGTCTCAGATAACGACCGGTAT
>SLHU01000402.1 GCA_007135995.1 Clostridiales bacterium
CGCAGCCTCTCTGATCGTGGCGTTGAATAGAAGTATGAAACAGATCCCATTTTCTTTGTTGCGAAAAAATAATCAGACTGGTATGCATCACGCCAGTTTTCTTTATAGTCCACTTCAACACTCCAAAAGAGAAAAATGAGAATAATTATGGTCATAATCTTTAAAATGTAACACATAATACCAGACATGTAAGAATATATGTAGTATAATCCTGTCTTTGACAGTTGAGAAAAGATTAAGCTCGAAGAGTGTTGCTAACAGGCGATCTTCGAGCTTTAGTTAATTTCTAGCATAACGTACTACGATGCTATTTTTTAGTTTTGCGATAAATATTCCTTATTTCCTTAAGGGTTAAAAGTTGGAAGTCGGTCCTGAAGCCAAACGTTTCGTGCAGATCATCGGTAAAATCCGTTCTGGTGTAAGCCGGAATGAAGCCATCGCCTTTAAGTTCGAGGAAGTTCATATCCCGAAGACCTTGAATAATATCCCGGCAGGTGTATTTCTCTTCCAATCTTTTTTCCAGTAATCTGTAAATGGTCAGAGCGATAAAACAAGTCATGAAATGTGCTTGTATACGGTCATCCCTGCTAAGGAAAACCGGTCTTGCTTTAAACTCGCTTTTCATGATCCGAAAACATTCTTCTATCTCCCAGCGTCTCTGATTGATTCGAATAATATCAGTGCTGCTACCGTCCAGGTTGGTGCAAACAGCGTAAAACCCATCGTACATTTCTTCTTGCGCGATACGTTTCTCGTCGAGGTAATACTGGTTGTTTTGAGCGATTTCCCCATCCGTTGTCACACTTATTTTCTTAACAAATCTTTTGTAGTCATTCTGACCATGGTGTTCTGATTTTTTTGAGTTGTTATCGATCGCTCTTGTCGCTCTGTCTATCTGCTCATTTCTTATCTTGCGCTGATAGTTTTTGTGTTTTATGGAATATGTGACAATGAGCTTTTGTTCCAGTCCATTCTCATTGATCCAACGTTCTTTGTAGAAAGTCTGCTCCGCATAATCGTTCTCATCTATCTTGCTAAGATCGTACACACTCTTGCTGTCAGGAGAAAACCAGCCACTTTTATCCAAAGCCCAATCCTTCAGGTGCTTTTTTAATTGTTTGACCGATTGGGTGGTGATGAATGCCCGGTCACCCATGTTGTTAAACTGACGATTTGTTTTAGAAGACAGCCCGGCATCTGTACAAACAATAAACTTCGAACATTCAAAATCTTTTAGAATCTGCTCTTCCAGCGGCTTCATTGTCACCTGTTCGTTTGTGTTGCCGCTGTTTATGTTAAAAGCCAGCGGTACGCCGTCTCCATCCATGAACAGCCCCATCTGTACAATAGGGTTCGGTCTGTGTTCTTTCGATATCCCATACTGCTTAATCCCGGATTCGTGCTCTATCTCAAAGAAGAAATTCGTGCAGTCATAGTAGAGGATGTGCGTGTTTCTGTCGGCTATTTTGAGACTGTTCTTGTAAAGCTGTGATTGCAAAAAGTCTGACTCCTTAGATATTACATCCAGCGCCCTGTAGATATGCTGAAGGCTGAAATTGGGCTGTTCCAGGAAATTCTTAGACAATTCATTTGTTGCCAGCTTTGAAGATGGATAGATGATTCTGGAGTAAACCAAGCGAGATAAGACACGGTCCAGGTCAAAAGTAAACTTATACTTGTGTGACAGTTGCTTGCAGATACTGCCAAGGCCAAGCTCGTTATACATTTTCTGTAAAAACAGATACCCGCCATTAAATAATCGCTGCTCATCTTTGGTAATCGTCTTGGCTGGTGAGAACTTTACGATTACTTCCTGTTTCTCAGCAGCCTCCAACTTGTTCATCTTTTCGATCTGTTCCAAAACCCAGGTTTCAGGATCCTTGTCGCCGAGTTTCTTTAACAGCTCTTCATGAGTTCCGAATTTATGAACGATTTTGCTGGTATTACTGCCATCTTTATAAAAAGACTTGATCGCATAGTAGGAAATAGAATTCTTCGAGGTGGATTTCTTAAGTCGCATAGACTTATCCTCCGGGTTTTCTTCTATTATAACATAGTGCGATATAGTACGGTGTTACAATTGTGTTTCATTTGACAAAAAAACAGGGCACGACGCCCTGTTACCAACACTTTCTTTATCTGCTTTGATTATACAACTGTCAAACTACCGAGTTGTTTTTGTGTTTTTACGCGTATATATTGGTGAATTAATAAAATGTAACTGGCAATGTAAAGTACAGGATTTTTGGCAATAGAACTGCAGAGATTTCGGCAGTCAAAGTGCAGGACTTCTGGCAATGAAAGTACAGAGATGACAACATCATGAACTAACCTGCTGAGCGTACTTTATCACAAAATATTCATGAGGACAAGAAGGAGGACCGGTGACCCGATCCCCCATCCGAAATGACATTAATCAGGCAGAACAAGATCTGTCTTATCATTTTCCAGTAATGACGAGAATTCCTGGCAAGCAGGCAAATCACGAAAGTAGCGAACCCGAAAATCAGATTCAGGGTCAGGGTAGCGTGACTGCAATCCTTGTTGAGCGGTCAATGTATTAATCTGGTGACGAAGATTGACGACATATTTCTCTAAAGCCAAGGTGTACGACCAGATCAGACACATCAGCTCCTGTCGCTGCTGGTCTATTATTGAATCATCGAGAACATCAGTATGAACTTGCTCAGACATGGCTGTCACCGCCTTTCAGAAGGCCCTTGAGGATCGATTGCTGGTTACTCAGCCGCCAACTGTCACCGTCAATGTTGAATATTTCGCATTTGTGCAGCAGGCGATCCATAACGGCCGCAGTGACCACATTGTCACCAAGGGTCTGTGCCCAGTCTGCAAAGCCTTTATTGGAGATAACAATCAGTGAAGTCTGCTGATAGAAATCACAGATCAGCTGAAACAGGCGATTGCCTTCCTGGCGATCGAGCACGCTGTTGCCGATCTCATCGATAATCAGCAGATCACAGGCACGCAGTAATTTAAGCTTGCTTTTACTGCGCGATAACGCTTGTTCAGTCTTAAGTAAGTGCGCCAGGTCATGAAGTGATGTGAAGAAAACATCATAACCGGCTTGGATCGCCTTGTAGCCAATCAAGGAGGCCAGGAACGACTTACCTAAACCAGATCCACCGAAGAAAAGAACATTGTAAGCTTTCTCTATCCACAAGAAATTGCTGGTCAGTTCGGTTATTTGCCGTTTAGAAACGCCGGTTCGTCTGGCAAAATCGTAACAATCCAGATCCAAGGGCGTATCAAAAGTGGGAAGATTAGCCTGGCGCAACCGCCTGGTCATACGAGCTGCCCGGCGCTGGTGGATCTCAACACCGAGAAATTCCTGCAAGATCTCAGCATAGGGCTTGTCAGAGCAGCTAGCAGCTAAAAGGACTTCATCCAGGTTAGCAGCCAGGTGCTTAAGTTTGAGCTCCAAGAGCTGCTTTTTCAATACATGAATTGAATCATCCATATTATTTGCCTCCCTTGCGAATCAGATTCTGGTAGGTTTCAGAGTCATGCTGGCGAACTTTGACAAGCTCCAGATTTGCATGCGGCATGACTGGCGCTGCCGACACTACAACAGGTAACTCTATCTCATCAATGGTGATTTGACGGAACAGGTGCTGGGTAAAATCCCGAAAATCAGTAGCTGAAGTTGAATCACATTCCAGACAAGCCAAGACAGCCTGACGCAAAATCTCCGGTTCATATTTCTGGCAGACATTGAGAAGCAGCTGCAGTTGGTCTCGCATATATCGGTTGCGAGCCTTACGGATCCGCTGCAAATAGGTCAGTGCTTGTGTCGTGTTTCCCAGCACGGTTAGTGCTTCGTCCCACAATTGCTGAACCTGACTGGACTTGTCCCTGGCATGGTCGCGGTTGACAACCAACTCACCTGGAGATGTTGCCAAGGGGTGTTGAGCAATCAGAATACCATCAGGATTATAGATCAGCAGCAGCCTGTTTTCCTCCTTGACTGAGACCATTTGGTGCTGACTGTAAGTGCCGATAGGTACGGAGTAGCGGCTGGATTTATAACGGATGGTATTGTTTTTTCGGACGGGGGTTGATACCATTTCGTTACAAGGCTCGAGACTTGTGAGTGAGATAACCGGCTTGAGGTGCAGTTTTTCCGACTCAAAAGCCTCGGCCGGTATCTTTTTTGTTTCTTCGTGCACCTTGCCATTGCCTGTGCGCACCAGCCAGGCGTCACTATCGGCCGACCACTGTTCGAGGCTGACAAACGTTCTGTTTTTGGCAAAATTGTATTTGACAAATTTGACGCCGGACTCAACCAAACCTTTACTTTCGGGGTCAGCCTTGCGGCAAACCCACATCGTGAAACCATGTCGGTTTTTGCATCGTTCAAATTCGTGCGTGTAAATGATATCACCATAGTTTTCGTTGACAACCATCAGGCTGTCCTGGTCGATTACCACTTCTTTTGTCATACCGCCTAGAGCCTGAAAACAACTCTCCAGACTGCGAACCAGGTCAATGCTTGTGAAATGTCGAGTTTGCCAGACGATATGCTTGTAGCGGGAATGAGCCAGGATGAAGATCACGAAAAACAGCTTGATGCGCCGCTCTCCGCTCCGCAATGCGTTGTACACACCAAAATCCACCTGTAGCTGCATGCCTGGCGGCAACTCTGGAACCGGTCCATATTCACGACCTTTGACCTGCCTGGGGATGTCATATTGCATACGCATTTTGGCAACATAATCACGAACCGTACGCGGCTTATAAAATTCTGCGTAATGCTCGGCCAGCCAATCTTGTATCTGAGAGGCGCTGACATCATCATACTTTCTTAGCCACTGTAAAATGATATCTTGCCGTTTGTCCAGACCGCTGGTGAACTGTCGCTTGCGCATCGCCTCATATTCCTCGGCAGTCATCTCCCAATACTGGTCGACAGTCCGCCAGTTCAGACCAAGATGCCTGGCGACGGCCTCTTTACTGAATCCTTGCTTCTTTTCTTGTTGAATCTCTGAGTACATGTGAAAATCCTCCATTTCTGTGCCTCCCTGAGGTGTAATATTACAAGATTAACATCTTCCCTCAAAAAAAAGACCTCGGCTTCCTGTATTTTCATTGCCGAAATCTCTGCACTTTCATTGCCGGATTTTCTGTATTTATACTGCCGTTTTCTCTGTATTTTCACTGCCAGATTCTCTGTACTTTACATTGCCGGTACCATGTGATGTTCAATCTGACTCCTCCTGACACAGCAAACTAAATATACGCTTTAAACGTGCTGTTTTTGTCCAAGCAATTCGGACA
>SLHU01000169.1 GCA_007135995.1 Clostridiales bacterium
GAGCTGACTGATCACATGCCAGTAAGCACACTTTTTTGATGATACGTTCGTAGCGCATACAAGGCCGGCGATCAAAGCCTATCATTTTCTAAACCTGCTGCTCCGCGGATGTATTAAAAGACCTTTTATCTTCGCTGGCCTGCCAGCAGACAGTATGATAAGCTGAAAGTGTTCTTATATTTTAATTTCAAGCATAACAGGAGGCTAACAGGATGTCTGATTTAAAACAAATTAACCCGCAGCAGCTCAGCGGCAATGCGATTCAGAGAATAGGCACAGACTGGATGCTGGTCACAGCACGCAAAGGTGATCAGGTCAATACCATGACAGCAGCCTGGGGCGGACTTGGCGTCATGTGGGGCAAGCCGGCAGCTTTTGTTGTGATTCGGCCACAGCGCTATACGTATGCGTTTGTTGAAGCAAGCGATACCTTTTCGCTGACTTTTTTTGACGATAACTTCCGCGAAACCCTGAACTACCTGGGTACTGTTTCCGGACGTGATGAAGACAAAATCAAGAAAAGCAAACTGACACTGGCCAACAGCCAGGATACACCTTACTTTACCGAAGCCAGCCAGGTTCTGATCTGCAGAAAACTGTACCGCCAGACTTTCGACCCAGACTGCTTCATTGATCCTGCAATCCATCAGCAGTACAAAGAAAAAGATTACCATATTCATTACATCGCGGAGATTATTGAAGCCTATCAGCGCTGACTGGACTCATAATTATTCCCTTCCGTTTTGGTACGTGGTACGCCCTTCATGTACAGGCTTAAGCGAACTGGAATAAGCTACGAAGGAAAAAGAAAGTTGCTGGCGGCAGGAGCATGTGGTGTGATGGCCGCAAGGATTATCTCGGATCGGCAAAAACTATATGATCTGAAAAAACTGATGATAAGCTTTGTTTTTGCCTGGAGCATGACCACCTGAAAAGGACGATCCAGCTAATCGTTGATCACCAGATCTTCAAGAAGCAGCCCTGCCAGCGCGATGCTCGCCTCGCCTCTGTCCTCAAGCCGGCCTGTGGTTGCGCCGATCACAATATTGCCATCCTCCTGGTCCAGCAGCATATCTGCGGCCCGCAGATTACCTTCTGCCCATAGCCGGTGAACGGATAAAGGATTTCCATCCGGGTCTGTCCGGAGCAGAAACGACCACAAATGCATCACGTCATCTGTCCGGATATTGCCAAGAAAGAGAAGATCACCATCAGGGTGAACGCCCGCAGCCACCCCTGTCACATGATGTCCGGGCAGACCAACAGACTGTTCCCATACAAGCGAACCCTGATTGTCCAGAGAAACCAGATATAGTTCCTGGGACAGCCCTCCGCCTGAACGGGTGCTGCCGGCTAAAACCAGACCCTCATCACGCAGCGCGCCTGCCAGGAGGACATCATCTCTGTCTCCTCCTCCTGTCCACGAAACGATTGTGTTGCCATCAACGTCTAGGCGGGCTGCAAACGCGTCGGAAAAGCCGTCAGAATCTTGCGTCACAGCGCCTGCCAGCCAAAATCCATCTGAAGCGGCTAAAAGAGCATGCACTGAGCTGCCTGCTGCCTCCGGAGCCGGAGATACCTCAAAAAGCACTTCTCCCCGGACATCCAGTCCTTTCAGAAAAGCATTACTGCCCACATGCCCGCTCCAGATAATAAGCGTTTCAGAAGCGGAAAGGACAGCATGTCCCCCGCTGTTTTCCTCCGTATTGAGATCGTGGTGCCATATAGTCTGCCCCTCATAATCTGCCGCGGCAATAAAAGCGTCCCATCCGGCATAGGTCCCTGCGGTGCCTGTCATCAGCAGCCTGGACTGGCCAGTGTCTTTTAGATCTGCCAAATACGTGTCTTTTCCGGGCAGTGCGTAAATGAACTCATGCTGGACCTCACCTTGACGGTCAAGCATCAGAATGTAGCCGGGTGTGCGCATGCCCTGGTCGGTCGTTGTCAGTCCGCCGGCCCAGAAACCACCGTTGCCCGCCCATGATAAAGCATCTGTCCGTTCCACCCCTGCCCCGCCGTAAACGCGAACCCACCTGGCATTCAGTAAATTCACACGCAGATCGCCCCATGTCAGCTCCGCATGCTGGCCGGGTGCTTGTGCACCGGCTTTGTCCGGCTGATTTCCGGAAATGCCGGCAAAAGCAGGTGTTCGCCTAGCCTGCGATGCGCCAACAAAACCTGACAGGATGACCACACTCAAAATGGCAATGATGATCACGCTGAAAGGAACGAGTACCGGCCGCCGCGACCAGAGCCGTCCGCCTCCGGGCATGTCATTTAGCGTTCTGTCCAGAACGGGTTCTTGTTCCCATGGTACGCCGGCGTTTTTCATTGCTTCTAAAAAGGCGTCTTCATTCAGAACCAGTTCCCGAACACCCCCATCCAGAATCCACAAATCTAAATATGTGCCATCTTTTTTATAAAAGCGAATCCCCCTGTTAACAGTTCCGCTTGTGGTCATTAACTGACTGGCAGTCAGAAAGCGCATTGATCCGGAAGCAACAAGAAGACTCATCCACAGCAGCATCCGCATCCATCTGGGCGTCTTTTTTTCAACCAGCGCTGCAGAACGGACCGCGTTAAAAGGCAGACTTAGCTGACCACGGTAGGATGACATTTCCAGCCCATCCTGGCTTAACACAAGCGAAAAACTGGCCGACCAGGCGTTTACAGAAGCTAACCAGAATGAAAACGCCGCCAATAACCAGAAGACCAGTGTGAGCGGCAGCCACTCACCAACCGCATGCAGCGCATTACCAGCCACCAGCAGCGGCATCGCAAAGAAAACAGTGAAGATAAGCACCAGCGCAAAATCAGCCATATACGTTTTCCATTTGGGATAAACCAGAGAAGCGTTTCTGGACCGGTCACGGGGCAGAATCAGGTAACCCAAAAGCCCCAACAACAAGGCAAGCAGCGGCCACAGCGGGCTGGCCCGGACCAATCTGTTAGGCGGCTGCAAGATCGACCTGCCGCCAAAGCCAATATCCTCAAGGGGCCTGGGCAGATAGGTCATCTGAATAACCGTCAGATCATCCGCCTCCGACACAGCTCCAAACAGGACATAAAGAGGACTCGAACGGTCTGACCACTGCGACACCCATGACGATACAGGTGCTTCCTCTGCCCGGAAATAGGTAAGCGGTGTATATCCGGAACGTAAAGATTCCGGACCTACCCGCTTTGCCCATTGAGGCGGTACGTTTCGCTGCGATACCTGATGCAGGTTTTCCAGAAAAAAAGCGTAAGGGTCTAGGTCATCATAGATCAGATTTTCTTCAGCGACTTCTTCTAGGTACGCCAACGGCTCCAAAGCTGCCAGATGACGGTTCCGGTCTGTAACATAAAGTCTTTCCAGTTCCCTTTCCTGCATCCGGGTGATGTCCGCCAGGTTAATCCGGACCAGAGGGGCCGGAGACGCATAGGCAAACAGCCAAAGCGCCAGCGCACAGCCCATCAACAGGAAAACTCTTCGCCACAGTTCGTATGAGTGCATCCCTTTATTTTTCTCAGGTCTCATACCTTGCTCCTTCTCGTCCTGAAAGATCAGCATCAGCGAATCATTCAAAGCCATATAGTCAAGTCTGACTTTTTACGGATATCGCTTTTAGTATAATCAAAACGTTTGCATCCATGCAAGCGGGCTTTTGATTGCCTCAGAAAGTATCTCCTGACAAGAATTTTATATATTTATGTTAACTATTCCATTTTAAAAACAGCTGGCGAAAGCAGCGATGCCGCTTCGCCTCCGCCGTTCAGCGGCCGCGGTTTTCCATCACATGGAGGCCGAAGTCCACCACCTCAAGGCGGCCGAAGCCGCAGTTCTCCGCCTCAAGAAGGCCGTAAAGCAGCCGCACCCTATCCTTTACGATTCAAGCAGGGCCCACATTTTCGGGCAGACAACCTCAACAGGTTCGGTCAGGCCGCATTCAAAGACCACAAAGCCCTCAAAACCAGTATCTCTGATTGCCTTGAAAACATTTTTGTAATTGATCTCACCTGTGCCGGGCTGTTTACGCCCAGGCACATCACCCACATGAATATGGCCGATGTCTTTGATATTGTTTCTGATGTTGTTGATCAGGTTGCCCTCGGTGATCTGCTGATGGTATACATCGTAAAGCAGCTTGACCATCGGGCTGCCGACTTCATGAATGATTTCAACAGACTCTGCTGTGGTTGTCAGGAAGTAGCCCATGTGATCTACCAGTATATTAAGCGGCTCAAGAACAAGCTGAATACCCGCAGCTTCTGCCAGCGGCGCAGCGGCACGCAAGGCCTGAACGACATTGTCATGCTGCGCTTTCCTCGAAATGTCTTCCGTTTCGTTGCCCGTTGTCACAACAATATTGCGGGTCCCGATCACTGCAGCAGCTGCTAACGATTCTTTGACCGCGCTGACAAAAGCATCGCGGGCATCCGCATGTACAATGCCATGCGTGTTGGCAATCAGCGCCTGCTGAACAGGATCGCCCGCGCGAACCAGGATAGCCGAGACAGCAACACCAGTACGGTCGGATTCGTTTCGAATCCGTTCAAGGTCAAGGCTGGACCAGTTGAGAATTTCCATAGCCTTGAACCCCTGCTTGTGTGCCTTGGCAAATTTCCCGTATTCATCACCATCAAACCAGGAATTATTCACAGTTAATGTAAACATTATCAATTACCTCTCATCGCTTTCTTAGCCCTGTAAAATCTGTTTAATACCGGGCCATTTCACCAGTTTAGTCCAGCAGGACCACATTGCCGGTCATCATCGATTCATTGCAGGCAAGTGCCAAAGCCAGTGATTTGCAGGCATCAGCATAAGGCGATCGGATCAGGGATGCGTCGCCCGACTTGACGGCATCGATGAAGACCCTGTCTTCAGTCACCCCCTGGTCTGCTTCCCGCCGGTACAAGACCGCGCTGCTGCCTGTGTCAAGTTCAACCGACTGCCGCAGGATATACCGAATGTCAGCGTCAGCACAACGGATATGCAACCCGTTTTTATTGGGAACATTCCGCGTCAGATAGCAGCCGGTAAAAAGCGTTGCGATAACATTGTTTTTGAACGTGATCACCGCCGATGAATAGTCATGCAGGTTATACCCTTCCCGCTCAACCAGGCCCCGGGCGCCGGCGCAGTAGACTTTCGCCGGCTCTCCAAACAGGTAGCGCAGCATATCAAACAGATGAATATTCTGCTCAACAATCTGGCCGCCGCTTGTTTCATATGCTGGCCACCAGTATACACCGGGAATGCCTCCAAGCCATGAGCCATCAACCAGACCTA
>SLHU01000337.1 GCA_007135995.1 Clostridiales bacterium
TGATCTGACAGAAGCTGCCAGAAAAGCTGCCGCCACGCGCTCACTTAGTGACGGTGTTGGCAGTTCAACAGGATTGGCTGGCGCAGTGGCGGCCCGGATACGCAATGGCAAAATGTCAGCGGAATTGACTGCAAATGGCAAATTGACTTTTTATAATGATAAACAGGAAGTACTGCTGGAAGAGTATTTAAGAAACAGAAGTGACTTAAGTGCTGACTATTGCAGTGCACTGGAAATAGATGCCCGCGAATTTATGCCGATTATCGGAGGCGACTATCAGCTGGCTGTAAGATTTGAATCAAACCCAGAAGAGAAAATTTTTGGCATGGGCCAGTACCAACAGCCATTTCTTGATTTAAAGGGGACTGACCTGGAGCTTGCACACAGAAACTCGCAGGCCAGTGTTCCTTTCATGTTGTCTTCCCTTGGGTATGGATTTTTGTGGAATAACCCGGCGATTGGCCGGGCAACATTTGGCAAAAATCTGACGACCTGGCAAAGCCAGTCAGCAAAAGCCATAGACTACTGGATAACAGCAGGCAGCAGTCCCGCGGAAATAGTTGAAGCCTATGCGTCTGTTACCGGAACGGTTCCCATGGCACCCGAATACGCGACGGGATTCTGGCAGTGCAAGCTTCGCTATCAGACACAAGAAGAACTTCTGTCCGTAGCCAGAGAGTATAAAAAACGTCAGCTGCCCATTTCTGTCATTGTGGTTGACTTTTTTCACTGGGAACTGCAGGGCGACTGGAAATTTGACCCTGTTTACTGGCCCGATCCTGATGCGATGATTGATGAGCTTAAAGACCTGGGCATTGAACTGATGGTATCAATCTGGCCGACAGTCGATTATCGAAGTGAAAATTTTAAGGAAATGGAAGAAATGGGTTATCTGATCCGGACAGAACGCGGTGTTCGCATTGCTATGACGTTTCAGGGTAATACTGTCCATTTTGATCCGACAAATCCTGAAGCGCGCAGCTATGTATGGAAAAAAGTCAAGGAAAACTACTTTGATAAAGGGGTTAGAATCTTCTGGCTCGATGAGGCAGAACCGGAGTATCATGTATATGATTTTGATAATTACCGGTATGATATGGGGCCCAATGTCCAGATAGGCAACCTGTTCCCGGCAATGTACGCAAAAACATTTTTTGACGGTATGCGGTCAGCTGGTGAAACAAATGTTATGAATCTGCTTCGCTGCGCATGGGCCGGCAGTCAGCGCTATGGCGCGCTCGTCTGGTCGGGTGACATTCATTCCAGTTTCTCAAGCCTGCGCAATCAAATCACAGCCGGACTAAACATGGGCATAGCCGGTATTCCCTGGTGGACCACTGATATTGGGGGGTTTCATGGCGGCAATCCTGATGATCCAGCTTTCCGTGAAGTTTTTGCCCGCTGGTTTGAATATGGCACTTTCTGCCCTGTTATGAGACTTCATGGCGACCGTGAGCCAAAAAAACCGCAAGTGGGGACGACCGGCGGCGCAACCTGCCTTTCCGGTGCGGATAATGAAGTATGGTCATATGGCGAAGCAGTTTATGAGATATGCAAAGAGCATCTGGCCCTCAGAGAAAAACTTCGCCCGTATATAAAAACGCTGATGACAGAGGCACATAAAAAAGGCACACCTCTTATGCGTCCGCTATTTTATGATTTCCCGGTCGACAGTGCAGTCTGGCAGATAGAAGACCAGTTCATGTTCGGACCTGATATCCTCGTTGCACCGGTTACAGAGGCGGGCGCACGTGAAAGGACAGTCTATTTGCCGAGAGGCGCCAGCTGGAAGAATATCTGGACACAGGAAGTATACGAGGGCGGGCAATCAATTGTTGCACCGGCACCGATCGAGCGTATCCCTGTTTTTTCCCGTGACCATGCTCATCTTCCTATCTAATATTATCTTTGATATAATATGCTGTCAGACAGATCAGGTGTCAGATAAAATCTGACACCTGATCGATATAACTTGTGGTCAAGTCTTCGCGTCATTGATGATACTGATGTTCATCATAGATGAAGACTTTTTAATGTGTAAACTGATCCGAATACGTGAGCTGTACTGATTGCCGGATGAGGCATTACTGCGTTTAAATGTGTTTAATCGAATCTGACGGAACAAAACCCAGGGCTGCCACGTCTAAGCGCTGCGGAGTGACAGGCAGACCACCGATGCAAACAGGTCATAATCTTAAGCGATGTCATGTCATAACGTATGCAGTACGTTATCTTGCATACGATGTGAGATATAAAGCAAATATGGAGGCAATATGAAGAAATTTCTCAAACATGCTAATCGCGGCATAATCGTGTCAGTGATCATTATCATGGGCATTCTTACTTATCTCACTGCGACGGCTGTATCACAGGGACGAGAAAAGCCGGCTATAGAAACTGTTTGCCGTGAGTATATAGCCGCTGAAATTCAGTTCAGCTTATTGCCGGAACAGTACCGAACCCTTGAGTCAGACATGACGGAAGAACAGTTTGAGGCGTACCTTCAGAAACTGGAGACGACACTTCTGCCTTTCTATATTGATAATGATCGCATCCGTGAAATCGCTTATGAACAATTATCGAATTATCTGGAAAGCCAGCTAATGAATCAGGCGCCGGTGCTGTCGTATGAAAAAACAATACTGTCATTTGATTCATTCATTTTCGACGGATCGCAGGTAACCGTTGAGCTGACGACCCAGTCCACTATTGAGTTGCCTGAAAACAAAAATTTTGGTGAACCAGGCGGGCGGATCGCAGGTGAAACAACTGATCATATCGTGCTCGAAAAAGTCAGCAATCAGTGGCTGGTCGTTTATGCCAGTTTAAGTCAGCCACATCGTTCCCACCGATATTGATCACTGACTGGTCTCTTTAAGACACTGGCAGAAGATCAACTGTGAAGCAATAACCCAATGAGAGGCAGAAGGTAACTGTTTATGGAAGCCATCTTAAGAATAAATGATTTGGACAAATGGTTTGGTCGCCGCAAGGTAATTGATCAAATTAGTTTTGATGTTATGTCGGGCGAAGTTTTTGGTTTTCTCGGACCAAATGGAGCCGGTAAAACGACAACACTGAAAATGGTGATGGGATTTTTGAGTCCCGACAGCGGCAGTATTGAAGTCAATGGCTTTAATCTGAAAAAAAACTATGAAAAGGCCATGAGTCATCTGGGCGGTATTGTTGAGAACCCGGAGCTTTATCAGGATTTATCCGGGAGAACAAATCTGGAGATGTACGCCCGTTTACATGAAGGCGTCGGCAAGGAGCGAATCCGTGAAGTTGCTGCCATGGTTGGCATGGAAAGCCGTCTCAGCGAAAAAGTGAAGAAATACTCTTTAGGCATGAAGCAGCGAATTGGTCTGGCGCAGGCACTCCTGCACCGGCCACGCCTGCTGATTCTGGATGAGCCGACAAACGGGCTTGATCCGGCAGGGATAAGGGAACTTCGGGATATCCTCAAAAGACTGGCTCATGAGGAACAGGTCGCGGTTGTTGTTTCAAGCCACTTGCTTTCCGAAATGCAGCTGATGTGTGACAGAGTCGCCATCATCCACCTGGGTCGCATACTAGGTGTTAAGCCTATACAGGAACTGATGAATGCCTCCAGTCACCAGTCTGTTTTCAGATTTACTTTAAATCAGGTTTCTGAAGCAGAAACAATTCTGCAGCCCGTCTATGGTGAAGGCATAAGGGGCAAGACGGACACCAGCCTTGATCTGGAAGTTGAAACAGAAAAAATACCAGCTGCGATTCGGCTGCTGGCTATGAAGGGCATTGATTTATATGGCGTAAATCGGCAGGAATCCTCTTTGGAGGATGCGTTTTTGAAATTGACAGGCGGAGGACTTGACATTGAGTAAGATATTAGCTTTATACATCAATGAAATCATAAAAATATCGAAGAAAATAAGCATCCTGATTATGGCCCTGATCATGCTGGCAGGTGTTGTAGGTCTGGGCGGGCTGATGAAGCTGCAGGAATCCATGCAGGCGCAATTTCATACGGACACTGCATCTGCGGACTGGATGCTGGAGGAGATGAGATACCAGCAGGAGCGGCTCGAAAGCGAGCTGGACCATGCAAACAGGCAGCTTGATGCCTTCGAAGGTAGTGAGCAAGATATTGGTTATCTGAACATGATTGAACAGATAGCCAGCCTGGAGGATGAGCTCGCCTTATACGAGCGGGCAATTGAAAATGAAATTATGCTGTTTCGGGGCGACGATTTTCTCAGCCGTTCACTTTACGGCATCAATAACGCTAAATCACGTCTTCGCGGTCTCGAGAGTGTGCCGCAAAATGAAAGAGATGCACGTTGGCTGGAACATTATACTTTCTACGAAGAGCTTCAGGAAGGTTATGATCAGGTGATCCTCTCGAGAAGCTTTGAAGCCTTTATACAGTTTGAAACACAGGCTGCTGAAACAAATCCGGATTTAGCTGACGAGGAAAGACAACGTGAGCTTGATCGCCTGCTGCTTTGGCAGCAGCTGGATCCAAGCGGCGGTCTTGATCATGAGATAAACATTTATCAGATCAATAATCTTGTCAGTGAAGTTGATCATCTGAAACGATCTCTTGAAGATTACATTGATTATACAGGGCAGATGGGCCCGCCGGTACCACTGACACCGGATCGGTATGAGGCACTTGAAAACCAGCTGGCTGTGTTGATGTACCAGATTGAGCATGATCTTGTCAGCTTTAACAGCGGCGGCGGTTCAGTTTCCGATATGGCAATTGAAAGTATGATCAGCTTTGGATCATTCATGGTTGTACTGATGATTTTGATTCTTGCAGGCGGAGCTGTTTCGCAGGAAATCGCAACCGGTTCTATCAAATCGCTGATCATTTCACCGGCAAAGAGATGGAAAATATTTACCGCGAAAGCAATGTCACTTATCACTGTGAGTCTCCTGGCACTGCTTGCTTTGTACACGGTCGGCATGTTGACGCATGGTATTTTATTCGGGTTTTCATCTGGGAATCCTTATATTTATGCAGTTTCAGGACGTGCCGGCTCAATTGGCTTTCACCTGTTTCAGCTGGCGGCACTGATGGTGCGATGGATAGACATCCTTATTTTTCTGACCTTTGCGCTGATGTTATCGGTCATGACACGCAATACCGCTGCTGCCGTGGGCATTTCAATGGCTGCTTTTTTTGGCAACAGCATTGTGCAGCCCTTCCTGATGTTTTTGCCGCGAGCTGAATGGGTTAAGTTTTTGCCTTTCGATCATATTGGTCTGGTCAA
>SLHU01000026.1 GCA_007135995.1 Clostridiales bacterium
AGCCATCAGCCGGCTGTTGAGGCTGACAGTTCCTTTGCTGCTGCAGCTACCCCAGCGGCTACTTAAATCACGAAGCAGGATTTTTTTTGGCGGGGGTCCCTTGAACCGCTCAACTGCCTGATTGACTGCCTGAAAGAAAGCTTCCTTATTTTGCTCAATCAGCTCTGGCTGCAGCGGTCCAATTCTGGCCGACTGCCCCGATTCAAAGCGTTTTTTCTGAATCCAGCTGGCTTTTTCCAGCACAAACTGGTCGATCGTCTGCCGGGGCACATGATGCGGACTTCGAACTTCCAGTGACTGATCTTCGCGGATCATCAGGGTCAGGCTTTTCCGGCGGCTTCTGATCAGCTTGTAGCGTAAATCAGCTGATTGAACGGTTTGTGCCTGTTCTGATTTCAAATCATGGCGCGAATAACCGGAAGGCTGCTTTCGAGGCGGTTCCGGCTGCGGTTGCGGCTGCCATTCCGGCTGCGGCACAAATGGCAGTTCCAATTGCCGGCAAAGGGGCTTGTTGTGTCGTTTTGGCTGTCTTTGACTATTCCTTCTCATCTGTGAAACCCAGCTCCATACAACGCAGCGCGCGTTCCTTGTTTTTACCACCCATCGCGATCTGTCTGGTCAGATATCCGGGATGCGATTTTAGAAAATCTAACATAAATTGATGCGGATCAGCCATAAATGCCTCGATAAAAGCTTTCTGCCGCTCGTCTATCTGGCCGTATCTGACAGCGCTGTCCAGAAACGCTCTATCTATAAGGATCATCGACTGCAGCAAGACGCCTTCTTTTTGAAGGATGTCCGCACCGCCCTGTCCGCGATCAACTACCACGATGGTCCGCTGAATGCGGGCACCTGCTGTCCGTAAGGCCGGAAGCCAAGTGCGAACATAGCTTGACGCTTCCGTAACAAGATCGGCAATGTGAAGCGCTGTCCTGCCAGACAACTCGTCTTCTTTAATTAATTTCGCTTCGGATGTGATCTGCTCCTGATACCAGCCGTCACCGTTTTTAAGCAGTGTCAGATGCGGTTTGCCCAGTTTAATCGCAACCGGCATTGAAAAAAACAAGTCGCGCCGTTCACCGCCGGAGATGAAGTCAGCCTCTGTCTCGGAAGCGATCACTGAAAGCTTATCAATCAGCTGGCTGAAAATCCGGTTATGTGTCAGCTGCTGACTGATTTTCGCAGCCAGTCCGGGCAGGCCTTCTGCCGGCGCCGACACAGCCTGTTCTATGTCCCTGAGCAAACTGACTGCCTCTTTTTCACTGCCATATAAAAAATGCGTGTTGATATAATACGGGCCCAGTGTACCGGATGTATACCAGAATGGCTCGTCAGGATGACACACACGCAGTGCCTGTGTATCAAAAAGCCAGCTGATCATTTGAGCAGGATCTGTTTTACTCATGTCACACCTCATCTGTGGTTGTTTTCGTTTCTATCTACGTCTGTTGTGCCGCTTTTTACCCGGGCACTGCCGGCTATGGCCTATGACCAGAGCTGAAGCGTACCTGTTAAGGTGCTGATGCGTGTCAGGTTTTCTTTACCAAGCAGCTGACGCAGATCATGTGTAATTTTAACAGCTGCGCAGGGCGAGATCAGATTCGCGGTGCCAATTTGAACCGCGCTGGCACCGGCGACCATAAAGTCGAGGACATCTTCAGCGCACAAAATGCCGCCGACGCCGATGATCGGAATATCAACTTGCTGATACACTTCGCTGACCATACGTAAAGCCACCGGCTTGATCGCCGGTCCGGAAAGTCCGCCTGTATTGTTTTTCAATATCGGTCGTCTGGTTTTCCAGTCGACTGCCATGCCCATTAATGTGTTGATCAGGACAACAGCGTCTGCGCCGGCATCCGCCGCGGCGACGGCCATCTGGCTGATGCTGGTTACGTTTGGTGTCAGTTTGGCCCATATAGGCTTGTCTGTAACAGCCCGCACCGCCTGAATCACCTCGGTCAGCTGCAAAGGATCACTGCCAATGAGCATGCAGCCCGTGCGGACATTGGGACATGAAAGGTTCAGTTCAATCGCGTCAATCGCTTCGTCCGTCAGCTTTTCAGCCATGGCAACATAATCCTCAACCGAATAGCCGGCGATGTTGACAATGGTTTTGCAGCCTGTCTGGCGCATAAAAGGCAGCTCATGCTCAAGAAACGCGTCGATGCCAGGGTTTTGCAGGCCGACACTATTGAGCATGCCGCTGGCGGTTTCCGCTGCCCGGGGCGGATCGTTGCCGAGACGAGGCGCCACGGTCAGGCCTTTGCTGCAGATACCGCCCAGTATGGACAGATCATAAAAAGCATCCATTTCGCGGCCGAAACCAAATGTGCCAGAGGCCATCAGCAAAGGAGATGCCATACGGACGCCCCCAGCTTCAACAGAAAGGTCAATCTTCACCAGACTACCTCCTTTGCCGGAAAAACAGGGCCGTCCACGCAGCAGCGGCTGTTTGCTTCGCCGGTTTTTGTTTTGGTTTTGCACACACACACCAGGCACACACCGACACCGCATGCCATGCGTTCTTCAAGTGATACCTGACAATCATATTGATATACGTCAGCAATCTTCGCCACAGCCTGCATCATGATATTCGGTCCGCAGGCTGCAATCAGCGTGTCTTCCTGCCTGTCCATTTCCAGGCTCTGAAGTAGCTGTTCCAATGCAGCTGCCGCATGTCCTTCCACATCCAGATCACCTTCATCGGATGCGAAAAGCACCTGACAGCCTGCCGCGCGATAGTGATCGGTGAGTACACTGTCAGCTTTTGAGCGATAGCCGCAGACAGCGATGCCGTCGATGCCTTGTTCACGGCACATCTGCTGGACATAGTACAGCGGAAAAACGCCCGTCCCGCCGCCAACCGTGATCACCCTGCGGTAACCTTCCAGCTGAAAGCCTTTCCCCAGCGGTCCCATCACGGATAGAACGGTGCCCGGCCGAAGCCTGGAAAGCCATTCCGTCCCGCGCCCCTGAACACGAATGCCCAGCTGAACCAGGCCTTGCTGCCGGTCAACTGCCATCACCCCGATCGGGCGGCGCAGGAAATGACCTGCTTCCAGGTTGACGAACTGTCCCGGCTCAGCCGCGGCGGCTATCCGCGGTGCTTTCAAGGTTAACTGCGATGTATCGCTGTTAAGCCGGACCAGCGCAGCTACCTCGCAGGTGGTGACAGGGTCGTATTTGATGCCATGACGCTGTCCAGCGGGGTCAGCGGGGATTTTATCCATCTTTATAATCATTCCTTTCGCTTCTCTCAAAGCATAACACGTTGTCAAAAGTTTTTAATGAGCCGTTCATGTTCTGCCGTATTTTTACAGAGCCGTTCATGTTCTGCTGTTACTTTATAGTTTTTTTCAAATCATGCTGTTTTTCAAATACCTTCGATCAGGCGGTCTGCTCGTATCTGCCGCTCATCATATTTTTTGATGTTGCACCTTCTTTGTGTGCTTATTTTCTCAGCATATCATTTTTCATCGGCATTTCATTAAGCGGCAAGGTGTGATGTCTTGTCTCTTTGACAATTTTTGCGAATGTCTTAATTTCATAAGGTGTCAGATCGGTTGGTTTTAGCTCACGTTCGAGACATTCCGTAACAGCAACCAGAGTATCAAGCGATGTGATCGTTGCGATGCCGTGCTCAATCGCGTGCCGGCGCAGCTTAAAGCCGTTGAACCCTTTCAGATTGCTGCTGGGGCTTTCCGTATTGATCAGCAGTTTCACGGTAAAATCATTAATCATATCAATCACATGCGGCTCGCCTTCTTCAACTTTACGGGCAATACTGCAGGGGATGCCCTGCTTATTGAGATAATTACTGGTGCCGCCCGTTCCGTAAAGCTCATATCCCAGTGCGAACAGTCTGGCTGCCAGCGGCACCAGGTCGGACTTGTCGCTGTCGCGTACCGACAGCAGAATGCCGCTGCCTTTTTGCGGGAATTTAAAGCCGGAGGCCAGAATTGCCTTGTACATCGCTTCGCTGTAAGTGGTTGAAAGGCCGAGCACTTCACCTGTGCTTTTCATTTCAGGCCCCAGACTGGTATCCACATCATGCAGTTTCTCAAAAGAGAAAACAGGTGCCTTAATCGCATACACTGACGGATAGCGCGAGTAAAGGCCTGTTCCCCATTCAAAATCAGTCAGTTTCTGGCCCATCATCACCCGGGTTGCCAGGTTGACAATCGGTATCCCTGTTACTTTGCTGATATACGGTACCGTCCTGGAAGATCTGGGATTGACTTCAATCACGTAGATTTCATCATTAAACAGGATAAACTGGATATTGATCAGGCCAATCACCTTGAGTGCCCGCGCGAGTTTTTCTGTGTGGTCGATAATCGTATCCCGAACGCGGTCGGGTATGTAGGCCGGATAAATTGAGATTGAGTCACCCGAATGGACACCCGCGCGTTCCAGATGCTCCATAATACCCGGTATCAGGATATTCTCTCCGTCGGAAACAGCGTCAACCTCGAGCTCAACCCCCATCAGATATTTATCTACCAGGATGGGATGTTCTTGTTCAACCAGGTTGATAATCCTCATATATTCAATCATTTCGTCATCGCTGTAGACAATGGCCATCCCCTGGCCGCCCAGCACATAAGAAGGACGAACCAGTACCGGATAGGTTAGTTCTGAAGCGGCCATCAAGGCTTCGTCAGCCGTATAGACGGTTGTCCCTTTCGGACGTTTTATGTCGCAGGATTCCAAGATAGCATCAAAGCGTTTCCTGTCCTCGGCCGCGTCAACCATGTCAGCTGATGTGCCGAAAATCGGCAGCCCCAGATCGCTGACGGCCTTGATCAGCTTAATCGCCGTCTGGCCGCCAAACTGGCAGATCGCGCCAAGCGGCTTCTCGTTTTCAATAATCGCCTTGACATCATCAATGGTCAGTGGTTCGAAATAAAGACGATCGGAGGTGTCAAAATCGGTAGAGACCGTTTCCGGATTGTTGTTGGCGATAATCGCTTCGTAGCCCAGTTCACGAAGTGCCCAGACCGAGTGAACGGAGCAGTAGTCAAACTCAATTCCCTGGCCGATCCGGATCGGACCTGACCCCAGGACCAGCACTTTCTTATTATCTGTCGGCTGCGCCTCATTGGTCAGGTCGAAGGTTGAGTAAAAGTAGGGCGTGACGGCCGCATATTCACCGGCACAGGTATCAACCATTTTATAGGTGTGTTTTAGTCCCAGTTCAAGACGTGCCTGCTCAATGTCTTTGCTCGGCAGTCCGGAAAGACGGCTGATCCA
>SLHU01000216.1 GCA_007135995.1 Clostridiales bacterium
CATGATTTTTTCCAGGCGCTGATAAACTTCACCATAATCAATTGTCTGTGAAATCAGATCTGTATCACATGCTCTGATGCGGCTGATTGACAAAACAAGATCGATCTCGAAAATCTGGCCATTTTCTTTTTCAGACGGGAGCACACCTACAAATCCGAAAAATTTCATATTGTTCATCAGAATCTGATCCATCATTTTCTTGTTGAGCATCTGTCCCTCATCTTTTTTGCACTTACAGCCTGCGCGTCTTCCTTGATCTGCGGCGAAAGTAAATGCCGCTTAACATATCTAATATATACCACAGACGAACTGAATATACAAAGTTAATCCCTTCCCGGACCGATCAGCTAAAGGCTAAAGGTTTATCAGGTCAGGGTATGCCGTTAAGCTGCCTGCTCATGTATAATCAGCTGACTGTTTCTGCTGCGTCAGCCCTATGCCTGCGGTCTGGGTGGTTTCGCTGGTCTGACTTTATTCAACCGCATGATGTCCATCAGCAGCTGACCCTGGTTTCAGCGAATCAAACAGAATCAGGCTTCTTCCATGTGTCTTAAAAGCGCGTCCGCCACTTGAACGACTTCCTTGATCGCAGCCACATCATGGATTCTGATAAAATCAGCGCCTGAAGCGATTCCCGCAGTGACGGCCGCAGCCGTTCCCAGCAGACGTTGATCTGCTTGCATCCCTGTCAGCTCACCAATAAACCGTTTGCGCGAAGGCCCCAGAAGGATTGGTCTGTTCAGCTGTTTTAGTTCAGGCAAATGCTTAATCAGAGCGATTGACTCACGTGTATCGGTGCCAAACCCGACACCTGGATCCAGCAGCAGACAAGCCGGATCCACACCTGCTTCACCAGCAGTTTTAAGGCTTTTGTCTAAGCAGATTATCACAGATTCAATCAGGTTTTTGTCTTCTAGCTCACGTTTGAAGGAAGCATCAGCGCTTATTTGGCTGCCTGCATAAGATGAATGCCCGCTGCGGTAATACCTGGCGTTATGCATGACAATAAGACCCGCTTTATACTGCGCTGCCAGATCCGCCAGGCGAGCATCGTGCAGCAGACCATAGATATCGTTTACGATGCATGCACCCGCTTTGAGCGCCGCTTGAGCAACCTCAAACTTATATGAATCAATTGATACAGGAATATCAAAATTACCGGCTATTGCTGATATAACAGGTGCTGTTCGTTCAATTTCCAGTTGCGCCGGAACATCCTGGCTGCCCGGCCGGGTTGATTCTCCTCCAATATCAATGATATCGACACCTTGCCGGATCATTTCTTCAGCACGCCGCAGTGCCTGGTCACGACTGAAATAAAGGCCGCCATCAGAAAAAGAGTCGGGCGTCGTATTCAGAATGCCCATCAGATAAGTCCGCCGGCCTGTCAGAAACGCATACCGGCCTGCCGTGAAAAGATTGGATGTGCATTTCATTTTCTGATCATCACGGGTTGCTGCATCCGCCTCTCTGACAGGCTGCCTGCAATCCTTTTGAAATGATTCTGCCACTTAAATTCCTTTCTTGCGATTGATCAGCATCATTGCTTCAGATCTTGATCTTGCGTCTTTGCGGCAAAGCCCCCGCAGTGCTGAAGTAACCGTCACAGATCCTGGTTTGCGAATACCGCGCATCGTCATGCATAAGTGTTCTGCCTCCACAACCACAGCCACACCCAGCGGCTTAATCGAGTTATTGAGTGTATCGGCAATCTGGGAAGTCAGCCGTTCCTGAAGCTGCGGCTTTCTCGACATCAGATCCACAATTCTGGCAATTTTACTAAGTCCCAGAATCCGGCCATCCTGAGGTATATACAAAACATGCGCTTTGCCGATAAATGGCAGCAGATGATGCTCACACATTGAGTAAATCGGAATGTCACCGACCAGAATCATTTCATCATGGTCGGCTTCATTGAATACTTTTATCACAGAATTGACATCAACATGCAGCCCTGCGAATATCTCGCTGTACATGCGGGCAACTCTTGCCGGCGTTTCAGCAAGACCCTCCCGGTCAGGGTTTTCACCCACCGCCAGGAGTATCTCCCGGACCGCCTTTTCAATGCGCGTCAGATCAATCGGCTGTTCAGGATGAACCATATACAGATCATCATAAGCATCCGGTTCTGTTTGTCCTTTTATATGTCCGGTGGACGGGGGCTGTGTTATATCATTTTCATTCATGACTATTCCTTTCGCGATATAATCTGTTTGCGGTATGCCATAGGTGTCATTCCGATATATTTTCTGAAAGCCGCGTTAAACCGCTGCGGGCTGGAAAAGCCAACTTGAGCGGCAACCCCGCTGACTTTAATGTCTTCTTGTTCAAGCAGCTTGCAGGCATGCTCAACTCTTATCTGCATCAGAAATGTCATAGGGCTCATTCCGGTTTCTTCACGAAAAGCCCGGGTAAAATAGCCCTGACTCAAAAAAACATATCCTGCAGCGTCTGATACAGAAATATCCCTGTCATGATTATCAGCGATATAATCTCTGGCAATTCTGACGAGCTCACGGGCCTTTCCATGCCTCACCCGCAGACTTTCCTCCCACTCCTCACGCAGGCCGCGTGCCAGTGCCACCAGCAGTTCCATTGCCAGCAGCTGCATCATCAGCGCTCTGCCATATGACTCCTGTTTATTTTCACGCATAATCCGTTCAACCAGGGATGCGATATCCTGGCGGCATTTTCCATGGATTAAAATATATGGTTCGCTGCCTTTTTCTTCATCGGCCTGGTCGTCAGTACCATAAGCGAAGTTCATGAACTGCTCAATGGTCTGCGGCGCGACGCTCGCGTTTCCCGGATGCTCAAAGCCAAAATACAAGACAAGCATATCTGCATGGCCGCTGGGAACCCTGATTGCATGTGACTTGCCGGGCCGAATCACAACCGTTCCGCCTTTTTGCAGCATAACAGAGCGGCCATCTATCTCGATTTCTGCTTTGCCGCTTCGCATGTATGTTAACTCATGATATGTATGCCGGCTGGGGCTTACTTGTTTTGTACCTTTTTCAAAAGATCTTTCAATACCCTTAAAAACAACCGGTATAGACCCGGCTGCATCAATAATTCCACGTTCAACTGCCGGCAGTAAATCTTCAAACATCATCATCACCTGCCAATATGATAGCAGAAAGCGCAGGGATTGTCAGCAGAGCGAACACATGTACTGCATCTGTCTGCCGGCAGATTTCAGACCAAATCAGATTTATGCCGGCCGGCACGGGCGGGAATGTGAACCCACCCTGCCTGAACCCGCGCCTGGAAGAAGATTTCACACAATTGATTTTTTGCTTAAGATTCGTTGATGACGGTTAACCTTATATGGCTGCTGTCAATCAACGCACTCAAAACTTCTGCCTGTTCTGTACTCAAATCAAGACAGACAAGTGCGTCTGAACGGATATAATCATGATTATTTTTCGCTGGTGCCAGGTTCTGATGACCCATCACCGAGACAACTTCAATGCTGTTCATCTGGATGATTTCGCTGCTCAAGCTGCTGTTTTTGGGTATCACAAACAAATCAACCTTGTTGCCGGTTGTCAGCCAGAAGCCATTTGCCTGCTCAGGCTGCAGTTTTATTGTCATCAGCCGCCTGCCCTGGCCAGCGTTTGGATAAATAAGCCCCCCCGGCTGTTCTCCTAGCCGCTCCTGGCGGAGAAGCTCGCCGCTGTAAAGGGGCTGCAGCAGCCACAGGGATTCAACGTCTGAAAGATCATAACAATGGTCTTCAGAAGTCAGATGTGTCGGCAGGTCAACCCATATAAGCTGTTTGCTTGTCAGCTGCGTGCCCGCCGGCAGATAATCTGCTGCGGCCAGAACCTTTTGAGTCTTCTGTTGCTGGCTGCCGCCGGCCATCCAGGCAATGGCGGTTAAAAGCAGCACAATCATGATGCTGATCATTAACTGTTTTCTTCTACGCATACACATACTCCTGTCAGTAGTTTTTAGCTCAGACATCAGCTCAATGCTGAGCTGGCTGAAACTGCAATCGCCCTGGCATATGGCCATTGCGCTGGAATTCTAAACGCAGGCGAAACGCCTGCAGGTTTTGTCGTTCAGTCGAGAAGAATCAACACTGACTGGCGGATCATGTGTTCATTTCCAGTGATATCCTCTACGCTCAGCTCACATGACACGATTTGCCAGTGTCGGTCAGCACGTTCAAGATCATCCCAGTGCGTACTGATATCGGGACGGGTTACCGTATCAGATCTAATGTCGCTGATGAAAGTTTTCTCCTTAGCATAATCCGGCAAATTAGCTGAGATTTGCTGGTACAGGTATTGATTCAACTGGTATGAATCTATACTCAGCCTTGCTTCACCAAGGGCTTGCTCATCTGCCAGGACAAACAGCCCTGACATGGCCTGTTCAGTTTTCCCGGAAACATGCAGCATCAGGCTGGCTGTATGCAGTCTCGCAATAAGAAAATCGGCAACCGGCATCATTATAAAACAAATGAGAAATACGGTTACAAGCAATACAGCGACAGACCCGCTTTTTCCAGATACAATACGACAGGGTCGATCAGATCTGTATGCAGATATGATTTTTCCTGGTTTTTTGTCACAGGATAAAAAATGGAAGCTCAATGCTCCGCCAGAATCCGTGACGGAATCTCTGCTGAATATGCAAAGCATAAATCCACCTCCTCAAGACTGAATAAACGTCTAAAACGATACGTTGACCAGTTCGCGTCAATTTCCAGCGACATCATGCTGCCATAAGCCACGTCAGCAACGCCGGACACGTTTTTGATATCAAACCCCCGACGCTCCAGGTCTTCTGTCAGAATCTGGTGATCAGAGCAGCTAAGCCCTCCTTCATGGACCATTGACATCATATAGCGATGACACACCGCGTCAAACTCGATTTTTTTCAAATAAGGAAGGCTCAGGAGCAGAATCTGCATGGCAATCGAAACGCCCGTGATGATGCAAAAAACGGTTACAAGCATTTTGTCAATCATAAACAACCTCTTTTCATTGATAGGATCATCATTGTATTGAGATGGCAAAACAGCAGGCTGTACAGCGGTGAAAAGGCACAGCCTGCTGATTTTTTTTAATGTGAACGATTGTGCAAGTCTTGCCCCCAAGCGCTCATATTGATGTTTAAGTTGAACTTTTGAACAGATCATTTGAAATTTCAGTCCACCAGATATCAAGCCGGTCCATGACTGTCTCAGAAAAAGCGA
>SLHU01000160.1 GCA_007135995.1 Clostridiales bacterium
GGAGTGCCTGGTAAAAAACAGTGTGACAGAGGAAGTTATGCCGGTTCTGCAGATATGCCGCTTCACTGTCTGCTTGCTGCGGACGAATGCTTATCTCAAATTGGAGTAAGCGATGCCGGTTCTGCAGATATGCCGCAGCACTGTCCGCTTGCTGCGGGCGAATGCTTATCTCAAAATGGAGTAAGCGATGCCGGTTCTGCAGATATGCCGCAGCACTGTCCGCTTGCTGCGGGCGAATGCTTATCCCAAGTGGAATTCAGGAGGCTGCCCCTGAAAAATAACGTTTACATTTTTTCTTCGCGAATCATCTGATCAAAATGAAGATATAATGATGTTTCTCCGCAGAAAAATTGCATGGACTCAGTTTCCCGGGCATTTTGAGCATAGGGTGCGTCATGGCGCATATAGGAAGTATTCACCAGCTGTTTGTCTATGAGAAAATCGCCTCGATAGTTCAGCGCATAAGCGACGCCTTCTGCCTCATAGACCAGCCGGTCTTTGGTGAACGCGGTCGCCTGTCCCTGTATGCGCCGGATAAAATTATCAAATGAACCCTCCTTCATTTTAGTTCCCATCTCAAAGATCCAGAAAACATCTTTGCCCTGCTGGATCAGATCGTCGTCTGTATTTTCCAGATAATATAGAGGACCAGATCCGATGATGCCTACATAGACGTCTTTCATACGGGCAAAAGCATAGCGGTCATTCAGCACTACTTCATCCATCTTGGAAGAAGGGAGATATGCATGTGTGAAGTGAACCAGAGATTTCTCCAGAAATCCTTTTTTATCAGGCAAACGGTAGATGCTCATATGGATATGCCCGTACTGGACGCTGTGGGGAATGCGACCGTATCCAACCCAGTATCCCGGGGAGCCGCTTAAAGAGCCTTCATCTGAAAGCGTTTTCGCCGGATGACTGTGGAATAAGCTGACTTGATCAGAAAGCGTCACTGAGAAGATATGCTGCTGATCTCCATATGTGCCCGGATGATAATGCTGCGCGGTGGCCATTAAATAGTCCGAGGTGCGGCAGGTGTACGTATTGGCTCTCTGAATGGCTGCCCCGTTGCTGACCGGATCAAGCAAGCGTGAAACCAGCGTAAGCAGATGAAAGCGTTTAAGCAGCCCGATATTGACCATTTTAAAACCATTCAGAAACTCGTTGGAAAGCAAATTGTTGGCATTGATATAGCGGACTGTATTATCGATGACCGGATGATTGGAAAACGCTTCCATTGCCCATTGCATCATTATCTGATGTGTATTCATACCGATCAGCTTCTTTGCTTTCAGTTCATCGAGATCGAGACCATTGCTGGCTTTGATCACCGCATTCTCTGTGTCTTTTCCAATATTCAGCAGCGCTTCCGGCACCTTGTAGCGATTCATGTATACAAAACAAAGATCCATCCCGATTCGTCCGTCAGGAGCCACGGGAAATCCCCAGACATGCTGTATGACCGCTTTCATGGAATTACCGGCGGCTCCGCTTTTTCGGTTATGTTCGTAAGCTCTGCCGCTGGTGGAGACGAATGTACCCCGATACGATTGAGTCGCGACATCATACAAGAGAAGATCCATGATGATCGCTGCTTTCTTCACGATTTCATCGTCCCGTGAAAATTCGATCAGATTAGCCAGCGGTGCGACATCCTCGACATAATACACATTGGAGTACCACTCTGTGAATCCATAAAGCCAGCGCTGTCTGAGCCAGATCAGGATGCGTTCCCGGGCGATTTCCATATGCTCGGCTCCGGTTTTTCCAGTATTGGAAAAGGTTTCTTCCGGATATCGCTGACCGACCAGATATTCCGCTGCGGCAAAGAGTATCTGATGATTTTCCGACCAGAAGCACATACCGTCTTCACCTGGCTGATCCATCCAATACCGAAAACCCAGCAATGTCTCTTTAACCCTCTCATACATGTCTCTGTCCAGACGTTCAGCATGGACATACAAAATACGCAGGACAGGCATGATCCGAAAGTCCGCACAGTCGTACCGTCCCCAGATGTAGTCACATGCACCTGCCAGCTGTTCAAATGGCACTTCATCCAAGTTGTTTTCGAGTGCGTACAACACCTGGTCGACATGATCCGCTATTTTTTCCGATGGTCTGGAAGGCTGCTTCTTTATCTGTTTATTGGATTGGATATCCATATAAACCCATATACCTGCCAAAATCAGGACGATGCCCATAATCAATACGATAATCAAAACGTATCCCTCATATGGTTTCATTTGCTTTTGCTGAAGTGTCAGCCCAAGTGTCCGTTTAAGCTGGAATTCATTGTCCGCCTAAGACCGACTCTCAATGAAAGCAGAAAACAAAAATTATCATACAATATTTATTGCTCGCGTATGTTGTACCGGATTCAGTGCATCAACGCCTTCTTCGATGAGATCATCGATGATCTCATCGAAGGCCGAACCACATGAATGATGGCGCAATCAGGCTGGCGTAAGTTCTAGGCAAGTGTAAATAATTCTGCCTGTCCTGGCACCTGAGAAACGGCTGCTATCTGGCTTCATTGATGGCTGAAACCATAATATCTTCAACTTCCTGAGCGGTCTCAAGCAGCCTTTCATTCCCGGTCATACCAATCAGCTGAGTAGGCAGGGGCATACCGATATAAACTTGTCCGTCGATATCATAAATCCCGACTTTACAGGGAAGAAAATAGGCCATTTCCAGATCTTCTTCCAGTACGTTCTTGGCTTTAACGGGGTTGCATACCTCCAGCAGAATAAAGTTCTTATCGAATTCAACACCCTTGTTTCTTAAAGTCTCCTGAAAGTTGTGTTCAACCAGAACACCAAACTTATGTCCGGCCAGAGCGTCCTTTAATGCAGCCACTGCTTCTTCAATAGTTTTGTCGGTTTGAACCTTATAATTAATATCCATACTCATCCTCCTGCGATTGAAATATTGATCATGGATGTGATTATACACCTTATGATCATGACAACACGTAACAAATCGGGTAAATCGGGTACCACGTACCAAATCGGAAGGCAATGCATTGTGGGTTCCACGTACCGAATAGGAAGCAATCGGCAGCGAAATAATGTACAATCGTAAATGTACTTGATCATATCGCTGAGTATCAGTTTGCTGTTGACGATACATATTGAAGGCATAATTTCTGAGGATGAATGTTTTGGCTATATCTTCCAGGATAATCGTCAAACGGCAGGCTGACAGAACTCAGCGTCCGACTGCAGGAAGCAAACAACGATAAGGAAGGAGAATATAGTGCTTTTGCATTATATAAGGGTAAGCAGATGAGTGATAAAGATAAAACCACCGGCAAGGCACAGAAAAAAGTAGCGATTGTGACCGGCGGAACACGCGGCATGGGGTTAGCCATCACCCGATCGCTGGCTCAGGCCGGCATGTCCGTCCTGGCTGTCTACCGTACCAACAGGGAGGAGGCCGACAAAGCACTTGACAGCTTTGTCAATGACAAACTAGATGTGGCTGTTTTTCAGGCTGATGTCAGCAGGCAGGAGGAAACAGTCAAGGTGGCTGATTTCGCTGGAAACCGCTGGGGGCAGATCGATATTCTGGTCAACAACGCCGGCGTTTTCGATTTCTGCTTTCTGGAGGATATGACAGAGGCGTTTTTTGACCATATCAACCAGGTCAACCTGAAAAGCATGATCTTCATGATACAGGCTGTGCTCCCCTGGATGAAAAAGCAACGCTATGGACGCATCGTCAACGCGACTTCTATATCGGGCAGCCTGGCTGATGTCGGCCTGATCGCCTATGCCTGTTCTAAAGCCGGCGTCAATCTCCTTACCCGGGTCAGTTCAGGAGAGCTTGCTCCCTATGGCATAACGGTTAACGCCTATGCACCCGGCATCATTCATACAGATATGACAGACGCCATGATACGCGAGCGTGGTGAACAGCAGATCAAGCAGATACCCGCTGGTTATTTCGGGAAATCAGAAGAGGTAGCCGCGCTGGTCCGCTTTCTCTGCTCAGACGAGGCTTCATATATCACGGGAGAGATTATCGGGGTTGACGGCGGCATGATGAAAGTGCAAAACCCGTACCGGGCATACACCCGCGCCGCTGAATGAGCAACAAAAATGCCTGGGAAGCGGGTGCCACGTTCCAAATAGGATGGCTATGTGATAGTGAGCAGAAGATAACCTGACAGCCGTTGTTACAGGCTGTTGAAAAGCGTTCCTTCCGCCATCGAACGTGGTACCGATGCGGAAATGGCGAAAGGAATGACAATAATGATGAAAAAAAATTCGACTTTGCGTATGCGTTGGATCCGCTTTGGTATAGTTATCGTCCTGGCGGCCGTTATCGTTTGCTTGTTTCTCGACTGGCGCCAGTCCGGGCTTGGATTTATGCCCTGGCTGGATCGTCTGCCGTGGTTCTTTACGATCCTGACGATCCTTTTGCTGTTCGTGGCCAAAACTGTGATCTGGTTTATCCATCTGCGTGTGCTTTATCTCACAGCCGGATTTCTTATGCCGGCATTATTGGCTATCATCGTGATTTATGCCGGTCTGTTCCTGCAGCTTTCCATCGGCTATCTGATCGGCATGCGCTCCCAGCCGGACGCGATTCATGCTCGGATGAAAAAATACAAGGCTTCTCGCTGGGTTTTGAGATCTGTACGGCAAAACCCTTTGCTCAGCTGCTTTGCAGCTCGCTTTCTGCCGACTCCGCCGACCGATCTTTTTAATATCTTCTTCGGATCATTGCGAATACCTTACGACAAATACATCTTCGCTTCCATGCTTGGACTGACCCCGGCCATGGTCCCGCTTGTTTTTGTCGGTGAGCGTGCTTTGGATCCGCTGTCGACCGGATTTTTACTGCCTTTTTCCATCAGTGTGCTGCTGGCAGTGCTATCGCTTTATTTTTCTCTGAAGATTAAAAAGCGCGACGGTAACGGTGAAAAAGCAAAAATATCAAAAACAAAATAAAAGACACATGATAATTGCATCACTACTGTTTTTTCGGGATGTGTACTGTGTTACACTGATCAGCGAAGAGATGAGGAAGCATCGCATTCTGCAATATAAAAGAAGTATAAGCGGATCGATTAAAGGTCAGTTTACATGTAAAAACGCTCATAATGAATGGGGAAAATATATAATAGCGAGCATATCTTTTGAGCAGGTCAATATCAATATGATGGAGTAAACATATGAA
>SLHU01000289.1 GCA_007135995.1 Clostridiales bacterium
CAAAGCAGGCAGGCAGGATAATGGGTTGATTTGATCTGCTTAGCCGCCTCAATATCCCTGGGATTCTTTTCAGGCTTTGATAAATTAATGGTTATATCAAGATCACCGTAATCCGTTGATGCTTTATATGATATGTTTCTGGCGATTCGCTTTGTCTGAATATAGTTGCTTGCCTGACTTAGATGATAAAACCAGTTTGTCGCAGCTTCCGGTGACTGATTGTATTTTGCATAAAAAACATCGTTCATCCTGGAAGGCCGGTCAACAAATACATCCATCAGTTCAGCGCCATAAATCTCGCGGATATCGGTTAAATCATCAATCAGCTTTTTACTGACAGCTTCGTCAGTTAACGTATCGACCAGGTCTGGTATAGAAGGAAGCTGCTTTTCCTGCTCGGTGTCAGCTATTTCCTGTAAAACAGAACCTTCATAGTTTTCAATTTTAAAAAGAGCCAGCAGCTTATTGAAAACATACAATCGATCGGTTTTGTCAGTCAGTCCTGAATTTTCCGCCTGCACAATCAACCGTTTGATCGCTGTGAGGCAAGTGCTGCTTTCAGACATATTTGATACTCCTCCTGATCTGAATAAGTGTGCTCAACACTGAGTGAACCAGATTTTTTCTTTACTATCATACCTTAAAAGAGCAAAAGTTAACACACGGCCGGTTACTCCAACCAGTTTTGCTTCAGCCGCTGTTATGAAACCTGCTTGCCAATTGAATCACGCGGGACACGCATGCCTAAGCATCAGACACACTTTCGCTGTGCAGATGACCGGGTTCATCTCAATGACAACGATTGTACACTTTTGTCAGGCAAAAGAAAAACGGTTTGTTTTTTAGCAGGATCAGCAGATGCCTGATATAATGGAAGTGCCTGTAAGCATACGGCAAGCAGTCATCAGACTAGCATTCAGCAGACAAGGCAGGTGAAAACCTTGGATAAACGAAAACTGGTTCAGTACTATAAAGAATTAGATCGTTCACTATTTATTGACGGTCCGGCCGGTTCTATGGCAGATCAAGACTCAGCTTTGCCGATAGGATTTGGCCAGACCATCTCGCAGCCCAGCCTGGTGCTGGCTATGACGCAGGCGCTTGATCCTGACTCAGGCAGCTCTGTTCTGGAAATTGGCACGGGGTCAGGGTACCAGACCGCTCTGCTGGCAAAATTTTCACGGGTTGTTTATACAATTGAAACGGTTCCACAGCTGCATGAAAGCGCTAAAAAGCGACTGCAGGGTCTTGGTTTCTCAAACATAGAATACCTTTGTGGTGACGGAAGCTCCGGCTGGCCGGAACACGCACCGTTTGACCGCATTATGGTCACGGCGGCCGCCGGCACACTTCCGAAAACACTAATTGATCAGCTGGCTCCCGGCGGGCGCATGATTGTACCGGTCGGACCTAAAGGCATGCAGGAACTGACGCTGATTACGCGGGACAAAAAGGGCCAGGTACAAAGGAAGGTTCTGGAGCATGTCGTCTTTGTTGAGTTCAAAGGCAAATATGGCTGGGACTAAATGAGTATCATTGCGTTATTTTTTCAGCGTCTTTCATCTTGCAATGCAGGGAAGTCCTTTCAGCATTGCTTGTCGATCATGGCTTCAGAACTGTGATGCAATATGCCCTGACGTCAAATCACGGCATGGCAGATTATTTGTCCTCTTCAAAATATACGCCATCCTTCACCAAAACATCTCTAAGAACATTGTAGGGTAAAGCTCTGATGCCCATTTCCTCCTTTGAGCACAGCGCAGCAGCTGTACCGGCAGCCTGTCCCTGTGCCATGCAGCTGACTGTATTACGCGTTGACATGTGGGCTTCCCAGCTTGACGTGATCATCATACCGGTCGCATAAAGATTATCAATGCCTGACACACACAGTGCCTTATATGGCATACCGTAAGTCCCGCCATTTTTGACTTGATATTTCGCGCCGCAATCATGGAATGAATAGACGAAAACATCATCATCAAAATGTCTTGCCTCTACGATATCATCCAAAGTCACGTCGTAGTCGCATTTGATACAGCGGGCTCTTCTGATCGTCAAAGTGGGACTTGTCCTCGCGATAAAAGCTTTTTCACATCCCGGTATATGTTTTCTGATAAACTCAATCGCTTTTCGCTGTCTTTTTCTCAATTCAATTTCTGCCTTTGTGACAGCGTTTCTGTCTGTAGGATTAACGTCCATCTTATAATTGATTTTTACAAACATGAAATAGTCATCATGAACCGAGGTTACAACCAGCGCCAGTCCCATATCTTTAACTTCTCTGCGAAGCGCTTCAGGCAGCTTAGACGAGCTTAAATCAACGCGCACCAGCTGATCAGGCTCGCCGCTTCTGATCCCGTTGCTGTACTGGTTTAACAGACCATGCTCTTTTCCATACGCCATAAAGCCTTCTATGCTGACACCACCGACTCCCATGCTGTTAACGACTGGATGGTCGTTGATTTCTGTGAACTGCGCACCTGCAAGCGCGCATACATCTCCATAACCTGTACTGTCAATAAAGCATTTTGCCTTAAAGATCTCTCTTCCAGACCGGCTTTCAGTAATAATACCTGTAATCTTGCCACCTTCGTTAATGGCGCTTGTCAGCAGGGTGTTCATAAACAAATCCACACCGGATTCCTCGAGCATTTCAAAAGCTACGAGTTTGTAAATTTCAGTGTCAATAGCCGTACACACGCTATCATAATCATAACCTTTGAGCATTTCAGCATGGCCCGAACAGCCGCCGTAAACCATTAATCTGTCAATAATTTCCTGGGGAATGCCCTTAATGACTTGTCTTTTCTCAACGCCCGGAAAAGCTTTCCACATATTATAGAAACTGTGCAAAGCCGTTCCGCCTTCAACGATAATGCCGCCGGGATAGCCTTTTGCTTCAATCAGCGCTGTTTTCGCACCGTTTCTGGCCGAAGCCAGCGCCGCAACAACACCCGTTGTTCCGCCGCCCACGACTACAACATCATAGGATTTTACCGGAATTTTTTTTTCTTGTTCAACAACATAATCCATGTTCATCACCTTGTATAATGCAAAAGTATTATACTATCCTTTCATTTAATGTTGTTTGTATTTTCCTGACTGTCAGGAATGACATCCCAGCGTTTCTTGTCAATCATGGGCGTTTTAAACTGTGATGAAATCCGTCCCGTTTTTTCCAGATGATCCAGGCAGGAGCGGATACAGCCTCGTCCGACACAGACAGAGAGATTGCAAAAACGTTTTAGAATCGCTTCACCATAGGGATACATGTTTCCGCTGTCATCATCCCGGGCTCTGAAAGGATTATACCTCGGATCAACACCCTGACGATGGATTTTATGGCAGGCATCTGTATCGAGCGGGGCATGCGCGTATTCAACATCGTCTATTTTGATCTTAACGCTGCGCTCTGAGCCAATTGCCTGTGCCTGGCAATCCTTAACACACAGCTTGCATTCATCACAGACTTTGCCGCGGAAAAGCGGCGTCGGTTCAAGCTCGGCATCGGTCAGCACAACGAAAACCCTTTGTCTCGGTCCGAACTCAGGCGTCATCAGCATCTTATGCATACCGAACTCACCCAGCCCGGCGGCGACACCGGCGATGCGAAGTGATAAAATAGCATCTGGACCCACCACATGTTCCTCACGGACTTTGCGGCCCATGTCCTCATAAAAAGGATTATGAACCGGCAGGCCCATATAGCCTTGTGCTTCTAGTGCCAGACTGATTTTCCTCAGCATATGCGGCGCGAAGACATCGTTCAGATAATAATAAGAACTGACATTATATGCCTGCCAGTAGGTCCCTTCCTCAACGGTCTTCAGCGTAGCCCTCAGCTGAGGCACGGCTACAGCGATCAGCGTTTTTGCCTGAGGAAAGATGTTTTGGGGATGATATTCCGGCGGCGCATTATCAAATCGTGACATAGGCGCGAATCCCACCAGTGCCGCGCCTGCGTCCAGGGACACCTGGCGGATGGTCTGGGTCAAGTTCAATTCATTCATGCAAATCTCCTTTGTTTTGCTAAGCAAGTTAAGCGATCGCTGCAAAATGTTTATACAGAAATTATAAACCACCATACGAAATTACTCAAAAAGCAAACGCGTTTGCTTATGCATTATCCAGTCATATCTTCTGCAGGCCTCATGCAGCCAGCGCTGATGCGATGGTATGCTGACTTAAAAAAAATGCCGCTCAAAAGCGCGTCGATTTGAATTGCGGCAGCCATTGTGATTGCGCGTCAAACATTTTTGATACCATCTCTTTCACTTCATGCATTGAGCAGACGGCCGACGTTAACGGATCATATAGGCAGGCATGATAGATCTTTTCTGGATTCGCTTCAAAAGCGCCTTCAACAGCTAATTCTTCACATGATGCATTTTGATGGTTCAGTATAGCCAGTTGTGGCGGCAAGGACCCTACGTGAACTGGATTGAGTCCCTTTTTGTTCGCAAAAACAGGCACTTCCACACAACAGCCTTCCGGAAGATTGTCAATCAAACCAAAATTCCTTACATTTCCATTAAACTCATATACTGTATGATCGCCAAAAACCGCGTTGAAAATAGAAGCTGCATATTCATTGCCGCGTTTAAGATCAATTGGCTCATTGACCCACTTTTCAAACTCTGTCACTCTGCGTTCATCCTTGCTGTTCCCGGCCTCTTTTTCGCTTGTATATCGGTCGATAAAATCTTGCCCGGGATTCCAGCCAGTACCATGTGTACAGAATGTCTCTATGAGGTCAGGCCTTTTTCTGAACCAGGGATTATACTCTGAGTTGTGGCCGCTTGATTCAGTCACGTAATACCCCAGATGCAGATACATTTCGTTTCTAACCTGCTCTTCATTATAAATGGCTTCATTTTCAGTGATTATCTGGCGGATCAGCGGATAGGCATCCTTTCCGTTCCACTTGAAATCAAGGTAGTGCGCCTGGTGATTAATGCCCGCACAGGTAAATGTAATCTCATTCATTGGCGCGTTTATCCATCGTGCAAGCATTTCAGCTGTTCCCTGAACACTGTGGCAAAGTCCAGTTGTCTTAATTCTTGATACCCCCTGCAGCGCACGGCAGAGCATCGCCATTGGGTTCGTGTAGTTGAGCAAGACCGCGTCGGGACAGTATTTTTCAATATCACGCACAATCTCCAGCATAGGCGGCAAGGTGCG
>SLHU01000352.1 GCA_007135995.1 Clostridiales bacterium
ATACACCGACAATAAGAAGCAATTTATCAATGAATAAGCTGCACGAGGTGTTACGATGCATGCCTTGACGCTATCGTTCAGAAATTAGAACATCTTAATATAATAATACGATTATTCCTAGTAACCAGATAAGAGATAGGCTCTTCCGGGTATGATATCCACATCAGAGCACATATTAATATAATTGTAACAATAAGTGTAACCGGGGCAATAAAAGACTTCATTTTTGCTGCCGGCATAGGTCTCGCATAATTTAAAAAAACTTTGTAAGCCCTATATATCAGGAATTGAAAGACAAATAATTGCCAAAGGATGACATCTCAAAAATAAAACTGAAAATGTGTTGACAGGACAGCTGCGCTTTGGTTTAATGTGAACAAATATTAAAAAAGAACCGTAAAGGCAAAGTAAGTGAAAGCTTGCGACGCAAAACCAAGGGCCTGATGACATGATGTCAATGGCAGCCGGTTGCCGGTATAATACGTTTATTTAGCGTTATTTTACTTATTTTAGGCAACCGATGGTATGTATACCCGGTTGTTTTTTGTATTTTGGGCTTACCAAATGGATTTGGAGCTAAAAGCCCGGCAAAATTGCCTCGTATTTGTCTAAGCGTCACGGATCGACGCGATTATCAAGGCACAGAATGAAAAAAGATAAATAAGCAAAGGTTACGACATCTGCAGCCGCAAGCCGGCTGGTGTCCGCGGCAGGGATAGGCCGCAGCAGCGAAAAACTGCAGGATCAGATGTTTTATTAAATGTGCCATTTTTCAGCGCAGGAACGCTGAGAAGAACCAGCATGGATGCAGACACAGCGACAAGGATGTCATCTTGACAACAGGTGACCGGCTAACGGCCGGAGCCAGCCCAAAAGGGCAGTGCAAGATGGAGGACACCATGCTGGATCGTATATTAAGACAGGCACAGACACTTGAAAGAGGGCTGGACGCATCATGGAAACGAAATGAAGTGATCGCCGGCAATATCGCAAATGCTGACACCCCCGGTTATCAGTCAAAAAGCGTACCCTTTGAATCGGTTTTCCGCCAGACGCTGAAATCCGATTCTTTCGCGCTGCGCCAAAGCAGCAGCGCTTCCGGCAATCCCAAGCATCTGGCATTTGAAGGCGACAGTCCGGAGCTTCGCATACAGCGCAGTCAGGCATCGTCCATGCGCATGGACGGCAACAACGTGGATATTGACCAGGAAATGACCGAACTGGCTAAAAACCAGATTCTTTATGACACCCTGACCTATACGGTATCCAGAGAATTAGGCCGCGTCAGGACCGTCATCAGCGAAGGGACGTGATGAAACATGGATTTATTTAAGACAATGAATATCAGTGCCTCCGCGCTGACCGCCCAGGGCTTTCGCATGGACGTCATCGCTCAGAACATCGCCAACGCGAACACAACCCGCACCGCAGAGGGCGGCCCCTACCAGCGCCGCACGGCGATTTTGGGCCAGCAGCCGCCGTCTTTTGCGCAGGCCATGCGCCAGGCTGAAAAAGGCCCGCAGGCAACCGGTGTGAATGTGGTCGCGACCGTGACCGACGAAACGCCCGGCGCGCTGGTGTACGACCCGCAGCATCCCGACGCCGATGAACAAGGCTATGTCGCGATGCCTAATGTAGACATCGCCCGCGAGTATATCGACATGATCTCTGCAACCCGGTCATACGAAGCGAATGTCACCGTGATGAACGCTACAAAGCGCATGGCCCAGAAAGCCCTTGAAATCAGCCGCTGATCTATTTGACAAGACACTGACATAAACCTTGTGAAGGTTGGAGGATCATCATGGAAATCAGGCCGATCAATATTGGACAGATCAGACAGCAAACGCTGCAGCAGCAGTCCGCCGCAGGTTCCAGCGCCGCCTCTTCCTTTTCCAGTGTGATGGAGCAGGCCCTGCAGCCGGCCGCTGAAGCCGAGGCTGCAGCCAAAACAGAGCAGGTCAGTTTGCTGACCGGAGACAGTGCCAGCATTCATTCTGTCGTCATGGCAACCGAACAGGCCGACATCGCACTTCGTCTGACGATGCAGATACGGACAAAAGTCCTGGACGCATACAACGAAGTCATGCGGATGCAGATCTGAAAGGCGGCATAAGCAGTGGGTGAAGAAGGTATGGGCAAACGATTGGGATCAACCCTGGATGGGCTGAAAACGTTCTGGCAAAAACAGGACGCTGCTAAAAAGCGCCTGATTGTTGTCCTTTCAGTGGCTGGTATTCTGGTGATTGGCTTTCTGGTCTGGCTGCTTAACGCGACAACCTATACCGTCCTGTACACGAATCTGAGTCCGCAGGACGCAGGCGAGATGATGCAGGAACTCAATTCGATGAACGTATCGGCCAGAGCCCAGGGAACCGATACCATATTGGTGCCGGAAGACCAGGTGGACTGGATTCGAATGGAACTTGCCGCAACCGGGTTTCCGAGAAGCAGCACAAATCTTGACATTCTCAAGCAGGGATCCGGCTTTGGCATTACCGAGGAAGACAAAGCCGTTTACCGCCGCTATCAGCTGCAGGAAGACCTGCAAAACGCGATCAAGACATTCGACAATGTCACTGATGCCCGTGTTTCCCTGATTATTCCGCGCGAAAGTGCTTTTTTGATTGAAAGCCAGAAGATCCCGGCCACCGCCGCTGTTTTGCTGACACTGGAACCAGGGGCAGACCTAAGCCAGGGCAATGTCATAGCCATATCGGAACTGGTCCAGAAAAGTGTACCAAACCTGCAGCCGGAAGGCGTCACCATTATCGACAGCCATATGCGGCTGCTCAACAACAATAACGGCGAGGACGGTTTTAACGCACAAGATCGCCAGTCAATGGAACAGCAAGTATCCGAACGGCTGAAACAGCAGGTGATGGCGCTGCTGCAGCCGGTATTCGGCCCGGCCAGCGTACTGGCTGAAGTAAGTGTCACCCTTAACTTTGATGAAACGTATATTGAAAGCGTTCGCTTTGAACCCGCACCCGGTATGACAAGCGGCATGGTTGCCAGCATCGAGGAGATTCGAGAAGCCTCCTACCGCGGTGTACAGGGAGACGGTGAGGCCGGTGTCGGAGAAAACGGTGCGGGTATTCCCATTTATCCGGTGATACAGGCAGAAGACGCCATATATGAGAAAAACTCAGAACGGATTAACTATGAAATCAACACCATCAAAGAACAGCTGGTAAAAGCCCAGGGAGATATCAGCCATCTGAGTGTATCCGTTATCCTGGACAGCAACCGGATCGCCGGTGCCGACCACACCGCCAGTGTCCGGCAGCTGGTCGCGACCGCCGTAGGTGTGGACGAATCCCTGATCACGGTTGAAAGTCTGCCATTCCATGCCGGCGAAGCGATGGACGACACATTTGAAGATTACGCTGCGCTGCAGGAACGTCAGCTGCGCTGGCAGCAGACGCGTTTTTACCTGCTGCTGGGCAGCGGGTTTTTGCTGTTCATCATCATCATGCTTATTCTGGCCCGCCTGGTACGCGGCAAGCGTCCGGATAAAGAAGCTCAGGTCGGGCAGATGTTCCCGTCACTAGATCCGCAAAGACAAGCAGAGCAAGCCCTTGCGGCAGCGCAGCAGCAGGCGGCGGAGCAGGAACAACAGTCAGTGCCTGAAAAGAAAGAACAACAAGAAAAGAAAGCCATTGCCGGTTATATTGACGACAATCCAGATCTGGTTGTCAGCATACTGCGCAGCTGGATGGCCGAGGAGCAGGGGTAAGCGCGATGGATTATTTGACAGAAACCGGCTATTCAAACCGCGAAAAAGCTGCTATTTTACTGATCGCTTTGGGCAAAGATCACTCAGCCAAGCTGTTCAAGCAGCTAAGCGACGACGAAATCGAACAGATGACGCTGGAAATTGCCAATATGCGACGGGTTGCCCCGGAAACACAAAAAGATATTCTCAGAGAGTTCAGCGAAGCTTGTATGGCGCAAAACTATATTATGGAAGGCGGCATTGAGTATGCCCGGGAAGTCCTCGATAAAGCCATTGGCCAGCAGCGCGCCTTTGACCTCATCGGCAAGCTGACATCTTCTTTGCAGGTCCGGCCGTTTGACTTCGCCCGCCGCCTCGATGCCACACAGCTGCTCAATATTATCCAAAATGAACAGCCGCAGACCATCGCACTGATATTGTCATATATTGATCCGGCACAAGCTGCGGCTATTTTAAATGAACTGTCACCGGAAATCCAGTCAGACGTCATTGCTAAAATTGCCAAAATGGGCAAAACATCACCAGAGCATATTAAAGAAGTGGAGCGTATCCTTGAAAAGAAACTGTCGAATCTGGGTGTCTCTGATTATGCAAGGGTGGGCGGTGTCAATACAACCGTGGATATCCTCAACGCGTCCGACCGCAGCACAGAAAAGCATATCCTCGACGCATTGATGGATATTGACCAGGATCTGGTAGATGAAATCAGGAGCAAAATGTTCCTGTTTGAAGATATTGTCAAGCTCAACCGTCCCTCCATTCAGCGTGTGCTGAAAGATGTCGGCAATGATGACCTGGTTCTGGCGCTCAAAGGCGTGAAAAAAGATGTTGCCGACTTTATTTTTGAAAACATGTCAAAACGCCTCCAAGATATGATCAAGGAAGAAATCGAGCTCAAAGGACCGGTCCGGATCCGCGACGTAGAAGAAGCGCAGCAAAAAATTGTCGGCAATATCCGCAGGCTGGAAGATGCCGGGGAAATAGTGATTGCACGTGGACAGGAGGAACAGCTCGTTGGCTAAGATACATAAATCATCCGCTGTTATCCTTGACTCGAAAAAACCGGTTGTGATCGACCGGCCTGATCTGGGCCGCGGCCTTCGTGAGTCCATGCTGGCAGGCGGCGCTGCTTTGAGAATCAAGACACATAGCATATCTGATGAGGAAAAACCAGATAACAGACCGTGGCATCAGGAAGAAAAGATGAAAGCCCGCTGCGAAGCCCTGCAGGCAAGAGCAGAATCTCTGATTCAGGATGCGCAGGAAGAAGCGGCGAGAATCCTGGAAGAAGCCCGGCAGGAAGCCATTGACATTAAGCAGCAGGCATACAGCCAGGCTATAGTCTCTGCAAAACAGGAAATCAGCCAGAGCATCAGCCGGCAAAAAGAAAAAACCGACCAACAGCTGGAAGCATTAGCCGCCGGGCTGAAACAGGAAAA
>SLHU01000010.1 GCA_007135995.1 Clostridiales bacterium
AAAGAGTGCTTGCTGCAGCAGGCAGCTATTCACGCGTCCTGTGACCAGACGTGTGCTTTCTATGCTGATCAGAACATACAGGTATACTGTGATCAAAAGCCTGTTGAAATTGAAAGAGAGCATGCAGTTTGCTGGTTTTCCGCTCAGGCTGGCAAATCCTATACGCTGACCCGCTAAGCGGTCAGTTAACGAAGTCCGCCGGATCGTGCCAAAACACAAGGCTGATCAAGGAAAACATTACAGAAACCCGCTTCCTGGAGGAAGCGGGTTTCTGCAGCTGTATAGATTATAATGCAATCTGATTGCTCAGTATGCATGTACTTCGGCTTTGCCGTGATATGCGGGTATCATTCTTCCTTAATCAATCTTCAATAAATCTTCCCGGCCGGCAGTCCATCTGCTATTTCCTCTGCCAGGTCGTAAAGCCAGCCAAATCGCTCAGCCAGCCTCAAGGTTGTAAACTTTGGCCTGACCTCCTTGCCGTGGGCAATGGCGTCGTAGGTGTCCTGAATGCTGTATCCAAGCTGATCCGGACGAACAGGGCCGCCAATCGCTGTAATATGGTCTCGCGCTGCTGGCAGAAGTTTGCTGAAACGATCAACGTAATCGTAGCCGAAAGACGCCATGGCCGCTTCAATCGACTGCTTTTGTGTCTCCCACACTTTGCCCTGCGGCGGCTGCGGGTCGTTTTTCGCGATCGCCTGCTCAGCGAGCGGTCCATAGACGCGCCTGACTTCCTTTTCCCAAACAGCGGCTGGCAGAGGCGGCTTTTGTACCGGCAGGCGACGGCCTTCAAAAAGCCTCATATACAAGGTCATGCCAATCAGTGTGCCAATGCCTACTTTATCGCCATGCAGGCTGCCTTTCTTGTGTCTCTGAATATCACGCATCTCAAGCAGATGTGATATATGGTGGTCGGAGCCGGATGCCGGCCTTGAGGTGCCCATCATCTGCATCGCGAGGCCTGTGAGCGATAAAGCCTCCATGAGCTGGCTGCAGGCGGTTTCTTTCTTCTGACGCTCCTGCTGAGCAGCCTTCTCACTGACAGCCAGATCATCAGCCAGGTTAAGACATTGCTCAACCGCCTGGTCTACCAGTCCGGCGATCAGAGGGCAGTACGCTTCATCCTCCGCGAAGTAAGCCAGCCGCCAGTCAATCAGGGCGATAATTTTTGCCAGAACGTCGCCAAAACCGGCGGCAATCATTTTCTGCGGTGCCGCTGCCAGGACAGACGGGTCATATAAAATAAGATCAGGCGCAATACCAGGATACGTTGTCTTAAACCCTTTTACCAAAAGCGGCGTTGAACCGGACGCGAAGCCATCTACAGAGGCGGCTGTTGCGTAGGCAACAAAAGGTATGCCTGCCATATACGCATTATAGCGTGTGATATCCGTTAACGTTCCGCTGCCGCAGGATACCAGAAAGTCTGGTTTGTCGGACATCGCGGTCAGCAGCGTTCCCAGAGACTGCTCGTCTGCATGCAGGTCATCGCGTTCGAAAACGACCGCTTCCGGACTAAAATCTTTTAATCCTTCCATCAGCGTATCACCTGCAACTGCGCGGGTCTGGATGTCCATAATCACTTTACAGCGCCCGCTCATCTGCATATCCTTAAGATATAGGCCGGCTTTACCGGCACAATCCTGATCCTTAATCATCGCTTTTGTTTTAATCGTATGGGAACGAGCGCAGGCAGGGCAGGTTTTCGTTTGACCCATCCAGTTTGACAGCAGGTCTTTATCTATTCTTTTACGCCAGAATTCAGGATGATTCTCTTCTCTCAGTTTCATTGTCAGTGAAGAATTCATAGTTTTCCTCTTTCCGCGAAACTATATATAATGAAATACATATAAACTATTATTTCATGTAAAAATCCATTTCAGAAGGCAGATGATAAGAACTCAAGCTGTTTAAGCAGCTTTATAAGCGGCGATCCTCCCATTGTCTGAAAAGCATGGATGCCATGTTTCTTCGCTTCTTCAACATTTTCCGGACGGTCGTCGAAATAATATATGTTTTCCGGAAGCAGGCCAATATCACCGATTGTCTGCCGATATATCATCGGATCTGGTTTCATAACACCTAACTCAAAAGATAAATATAACTTCTTAAAAAACCGGCTGAGCCGATCTCTTTTTTCTACAAAGGACCAGTGAGACGGACTTGTATTTGACAAAATATAAAGAGGATATTGCTCATAAAGCGCTGTCAGCATTTTCTCCGTCTGCTCATATGACAAACCGATAATCTGATTGTACGCCTGCTCAAACTGATGATAATCAACGCTGATTTCAACCTCTTTTTTCAGCTTGTTATAGAGTTCGGAAAATGATTTGATTCTGCCGCTTTCATAATCCTTAACAACCTGGCTCCTGTTCCATGCCTGTTCAGCAGAAGATACTGCATCATGATTTTCGCTGCTGATCTGCCATAACGATGATACGTCATTGAGCTTAACCAAAACATTGCCAAGGTCAAAGACCAGGACTTTATCTTCCTTTTGCTTACTCATAATAATTCATTTCCCTCTGTTTTTTTTCATATAAATTGACAGCGTCAGAAGAAGGGTTATTTGCGGAACCATATTGAACAGGTAGTAAAGTGTTAAATGATTTCTGGCAATTGAGGAGAGAAGGGTATAATATAATATACCCAAGATGACAGCGGCAATAAGAAACCGCCAGTCAATCAGATGGTCAGCCAGACCTGTTATCAAGGCGATTAACAAAACGATTAAACCCACACAAAGCGAGCTGAACGCAAAAAACACAAAATCCACACATTCACCACCTTCCGGTTTAGTATAGCATATTGCGATGAAATGTAATATCCGAGAAGGTATTATGAAATTACCTGATAAAACGCGTTTTTACCCGCTGCTTTTGCTTTATTGTAGAACAACTTTCTGCTAATATATGGCTAGTGATAAGGATGGAGAAATGATACATATGGAACAACCAGCGTTAAATCAAGTATGGCAGCGTGCCCTTCGCCTGCTTGAAGGAGAAATATCAGAAATCAGCCTGAATACATGGATCATGCCCATGAAACCTGTGTCCGCCAGTCGTGACGCTTTCGTTTTGTCTGTCCCGAATGATTTTCACAAAACGTTTGTTGACCAGTACATTCCGCTCATAAGAAATACAATCAAAGCAGCGTCTTCCGTTGATTATGACGTTCAGATCATTGTGGGCCAGCCAGAGGCACGTCCGGCACAGCCGACTCAGGAAACGAGTGATGACAGTTCTGACAGGGGGCTTGGCTTTATTGGACAGAGCCGCCTGAATCAGCAATATACTTTCGAAGCATTTGTTGTCGGCAGCGGCAACCGCTTCGCACATGCTGCCTGTGTCGCGGTAGCAGAAAAGCAAGGCGGAAGAAATTTTAATCCGCTTTTCTTATATGGCGGCTCCGGTCTTGGAAAAACACATCTGATGCATGCCATCGGCAATTTTGTTACGAGCCAGTATCCGGACAAACGTGTTTTATATGTTCAATGTGAGCAGTTTGTTAATGAATTTATTTATACCATAAAAGAAAACAAGTATGATGATTTTCGCAGCAAATATAGAAATACGGACATGCTTCTGATTGATGATATTCAGTTTATTGAAGGCAAAGAGCAGATGCAAATTGAGTTTTTTCATACCTTTAACACATTGTACGAAACAGGCAAAAACATTGTCATGACCTGTGATAAACCGCCGCAAAGTCTGGCATCACTTGAAGAAAGGCTCCGGACAAGGTTTTCCTGCGGCCTGACGGTTGATATACAGCCCCCTGATTATGAAACGCGCGTTGCTATTTTAAAACGCCGCGCTCAAAGCAGCCATGCGACCGTTCCTGAGGAAGTTTTTGATTATATCGCGTCACATGTTGCCTCCAACATAAGAGAACTAGAAGGCGCTTTTAATACTGTTTTATGCTACTCTCTGCTGGCTGGTTCAATTACGCTGGATATCGCCAGAGAAGCGCTCAAGGACATTATTCAGCCGGTAGAAGCTAAAAAAATAAGCTGTTCTGTCATCATGGATGTCGTCTCTCATTTTTACAATGTTACGATTGAAGATCTTAAATCAAACCGCCGCAATAAAGAAGTGACGCACCCAAGGCAGATTGCCATGTTTTTATGCAGGACACTGCTGAGTATGACGCTGCCGCAGATTGGCATTGAATTTGGCAAAAGAGATCACACGACGGTGATGCATGCCTGTAATAAAGTGGGGGAAGCATTAAAAAATGATGATAACAGTCTAAAAAAAGACATTGCTGAAATAAAAACACGCATCAGCAGTTAAAAATATATGGTTGCTTATCCACATAATGTATGTGGATAAGTGGATAAAAAGCGTGTCTGTGACTGTGGAAAGAATGCGTGTTGGAACCTATACACATATGCTGGCCCGTTAAAGGAAATCTGTAAACATGTTTTCAACAGCGCAAACCACGATCGCTCTAGTAAAAACGTGTTTATCAACACAATTCACATACCATAAGAAGAAAAGTGATAAACTATATAAGATATATAAAGAAGCTAAACATGCCAAGGAGGATCAAGTATGAAATTCATATGTTCACGCGATCGTTTAATTGAAGGTATCAGCATTGTACAAAAAGCTGTCGCGACTCGTTCTACTTTACCTGTTTTGGAAGGCATACTTGTTGAAGCCAGTGATGGTATTAAATTAACAGGTTATGATCTTGAGACAGGTATTGAGTGGAAGATGGACGCAGATGTTCCTGAGTCTGGCAGCATTATTCTTAATGCACGCATGTTTGGTGATATCATCAGAAAACTGCCGGAAGATCTGGTAAGCATTGAATCATCTTCAAATCAAACTGTAAAAATTGAATGTGACAGCACACATTTTTCGATCAGAGGCCTTTCATCTGACGATTATCCGAAAATTCCAGTTGTTGAAGAAGAATTGAGTCTTAAACTTTCACAGAAAATGTTTAAGGAAATGATTCACCAGACAATTTTTGCCGTGAGTACAGATGAAAGCAGGCCTATACTGAATGGTTCTTTTATTCAGTCACATGATGGCATGCTTGAAATGGTTTCTATTGACGGATTCAGGCTTGCTTTGAGAAAAAATAAATTAGAAGAAACAGTACCAGACATGCGTTTTATTATTCCAGGAAAGGCACTGGCAGAAGTGGGCA
>SLHU01000229.1 GCA_007135995.1 Clostridiales bacterium
CCGATGCAGGATTCAGACACACCCATCAGGTCTTGCATGACCTGATTCATGTTTCTGATTGTCAAATCAGCATCCATAAAACTAAATCCGTCCTGAATACTTTGGAACATGTTATCCATAACGGTTCCTGCCTGGCTCATGAAAGACTTTGACAGGTTTGATATATCTTTTAAGTCATACGGCTTTTCCTGCTCGTGTGTGATGTCAATCAGGGTCGTCAGCAGATAACCGTTTTCAGGTGCAGATATGTTCACTCTATACCATTTATTAAGCGGTTCAGAGAACTGTTCAAACTGTTTGACCACTCCCGTTGATGCAACGTCTCGATAGCAGGCGGTCCAGTCAAAATCACTTTTTTCAATCCAGGGCAGGTCGTTTGAAACCGGCTGTCCAATGAGATCAGCCGACTTCAGGCCAGTGATTGCCTCAAAAGGCCGATTGATTTCAACGTACTCAAACTGACTGGGACGGCCCTTCTCATCACATAAAATCTTGTGACAGGCATATCCTATCGCTGAATTATCAAGGATCTGTTTATATAAGTCCTTATGAGGCATCTGTCAGCCCTCCACTCAAAAATAGCAGTCTGACCGGCTTGTCCCGGCAAATCTCAAAAGCGTTCTGATCAATACACTGCAGCCGGTCTGAACAATAAAATATTAACAACAGCGGTTTGTTAAATCAGGTATGACAGCAGTTAGAGATATCAATGACTACTACGATCATTTTATGCATAACTTTAGCGTCTCAACTATGATGTCGGGGAACCATTTGCTGATCTGATGTCTGAAGTAGACCCGCAAACTGACAGGACTGATTTTCCTGCTTGTCTGGTGTGTCAGTGTCCTGGTTGTGATAATCATCATGCTGAAGCGTAAAAACGCAGTGTAGTCACGGTTTGCGGTAACTCAAGATACCGCATCAAACAGTATGATGCATCACAATATGATTATATTGCTTTAAAACTAAAACACAAATCAATTACAAAAGTGAGGTTTTCAACATGAATGAACAACTATTAAACGCATTTAGTGATCAGATCAACAAGGAATACTACTCGGCGTTCTTGTATCTTTCGATGTCAAACTGGCTCAATGAACAGGGAATGCCTGGTGCGGCAAACTGGACCTATGTACAGTATCAGGAAGAACTGGCGCATGCGGAGAATTTGTTTCGCTATCTTCAGTACCGTGACGAAGTCGTTCAGCTGAAGACCATTGACCAGCCTGATAAAGAGTGGAAATCTGTACTGGATGTCTTCATGAATGTGCTGGCTCACGAAAAGAAAGTAACAGCCTCCATCAACAGCCTGACGACAGAATCAATCAACGCAAGTGACCATGCCGCTCGGATTTTTCTTGAATGGTATGTCTCCGAACAAGTGGAAGAAGAAGCGAATGCTTCCGACCTGATCCAGAAGTTCAAAATGGCAGGCGACAATGCAAACGCACTGCTAATGCTTGACAGTCAGCTGGCAGCACGTACCTTCATGGCACCTGTTGTACCGGGTGTCGGCTAAATATACTGGAAATTGAGGCGGCATCATAAGCTGCGGCAGCTGGAACCGAAACATAAGCTGCGGCCGATCCAACTGAAACATAAGCTGCGGTTATCCAGCTGAAGCATGCGCAGATCAATACCATATGCTCCGCCTGAACGGGCGGATGTGCTTGTATATCAACAAAAAACCCGGCAGACGATAACCCATCGCTGCCGGGTTTTTACAGTTCACTAAGTGTTTCAACTGCGTCGGTCAGGCATTTAGCTGCTCATACACTGAATCGAGCAGCTGCACTGCCTTCTGATGTATCTGCTTCATCTCAAAACGCGGCCAGTTTTTATCAAAGCAGGCTCTTGCGGCCAGCTTTTCTGCCTGCGTTTTTGAAAGCCATGCTAATAACGGCTGATGATCCGGGTGCTTCTTTGCGATTTTCCAGCCCCACTCGCAGGCTTTCAGCGCATCATGCCAGTCTCCCAGACATACCTGCAGCATTTTAAAGTCTTTCAGCAGCGCCGGTTGCTGCGGGATACCTTGTATATACGTCAGATTTTCCAGCATATACCGGCTTTGCTTCGCCGAAAGCCGCAGTTTGTGCATGAGTTCATTGGAATGGTCGTCCCAGCCGCTGAGCAGCTCCGGGTTTTCACTGATCTCAGGCGGGAGCTTGCTGAGCGGCGGCAGTGCCTGACGGTAAACCGTCAGCGAAGCTGCTGCCTGGTAAACAAGCCCGGGCAGACAATCCGACAAGGTATGCAGCTGAAGCGTGCCCTTTTTGCCGCACATCGGCAGATGCATCTGCCGCGCAGACTGATCGCTGCTCAGTGCGGTCGTATGCTCAGCCATCCACTTGAGGAAGGCTTTGCTGCTGATCGCTTCCTGGCACTGACTGCGCAGTTCGCCGCGCCGCCTGTCGAGTTTTTCCAGCCATTTCGAATCAAGCCGGGCCTGGTCCGCCGGCTGCGCTGCCAGCCTGGCTGACAGAACATCAAGATCACGCAGTTTGCTCATGCTTCTCAGCCAGTCATTGCAGCCTTTGTCATACCGCTTGTACCAGCTTTCATCCAGCCAGGTGCAAAAACTGCCCAGCACCGCCTGTGTTCGGCGCATCGCCACCCGAAAATCATGAACACCTTGCACTGACGTTTGATCATCCTGGCTGCCAATTGCCTCTGCAGCTTGTCTTATTTGTGACAGATAGTGCCGCAGCAGCAGACGTGCGGCTTCAGCAGCAGGCATCTCCAAGGTTAAAACAACTTGATCTTTCATCAGGTATCAGACACGATCATCATCATAAGCTAAACGTGAAGCGCCATTGAAAAATGACGGTCAGTACAGCCCACAGCTGTAAAGCAACTGTGTTGATCCCGTCTGCCTCCTTTCGCTTCTTCGTGAAGTCAGATTGATCTAGTTTCATTCTATCCTGATCAGATCATTTTCTCAACGTTTTCCTCATGAACAGATCTATGATCCGGACGTTTATTTACTAGGTATGCCTGTTATCCGATTATGCCGGTTGTGCCTGTTATGACTGCTATCCGGTTATGCCGGTTGTGCCTGTTATCATTATCAAATACATCCATACTTCATAATGTCCTGATTAACCCGGCTGCGGAGTTTGAGCAGCCAGGAAGCTTCCCTTGGGTAGCGGTCAAAACGAATGTCTTCACTCAGCCCCTCTGAAATCACACCGAGCACATAGGATCTTGACGTCAAGCTTTCCAGCAGCTGCAGAGCCCTCATGTCCTGCATTGCCATATTCAGAACCTTCAGGCGAAGTGATGCTTCAGGATGTCCGTTCTCACCCGGATAAACCAGAAAAGCGTCACCGGAAGGGAACGCACAGCCGGCATCGGTTTCCGCGAACGGGTTGATCTTGCGCAGGGAATACTGGCTATTGTAAAAATTGTATCCCCAGTGCAAAAAGCCTTCAATTTCATACATATACAGCTGAACACCCAGAATTCTGTTTCTGGCAGAAGGCATCGCCATAAAACGATTGCTGACATCCATAAACTGACCGCAGCAGTAATAAGTCCAAAGACCTGGCACGCCAGCCTCCAGGAAAGGGTTGATATGATTATTGGCCGGTATTGGTTTTTCAACAACACCTTTCTGGTAAAAATCGAAATCACTGAGCGCGTCTATTATGGGAAAGCCTTCGAGCAGCGGACGAATCATGTCTCTGGCTTTTTTATACGACTCAAGGTCCTTGAGTTGCGGTTCATCGGAGACATGGAAGTAGCAGCTGTCTGCCAGACCCCACTCCTTCAGCTTATCTGTCAGCTGAGGTAAAAAGGCGTTGAGAAAGGCGCGGTAATCAGGACTGTCCGCCGGGGTGTCCCATCCGAAGACCTGCTTGATGCCGCCTTGCTCGGCAGCCATCACTTTCGGCGCTGCTTTCGCGCCCCACTGGGTAAACAGATGCGCCATTTCAAAATAGCGGATACCGTACGACTGAGCGAGGTCTATCCAGCGTTTGAGTCTGCCAAAGTCAAAAATCCATTCATCTTCTTGCCTGCTGACATCAATCAGCTGCACGGTAGTGCGCTCTCCGCCGATGGCAGTATCCAGCGGCGGCGTAAACAAAGGAGTCAGCAGCATATTGACGCTGTGATCCGCTGCCATCCGGATAAAACGTTCAAGGATCTGCCAGTGCGCGTCAGAAAATACCTCCACCTGATAATAATCGGCCAGACAGTCGGCATGAAACCACTCTGTGTGCCTTAGCTGCTGCTTTGGCAGTGATACCAAAATGATGTCAAACGCAAGCTGCGCTTCAGCAATCACTTCATTCAAATCATCCGTCAGCTGAAGATTGAGACTGACTGAATCAGCCGCGAAATCTTCGGGTATGTCCATCTCCAGCCAGATCACAGTCGTTTTGTCGGCGAATATGCTTAAGGGCCATGCAATCGGATCTGAGCCTGCGGCGGATACGAGACGGGACAGGTGATCCGGATACAGTCCGGGTGTTGTTGACAGATAATCATTGTCATACATCGGATAAGCAGGGTAAGCCGAGGGCACATCCTTGACCTGGTAAAGATCAATGTCCAAAGGCAGCTTTTCTTTTAGTTCCAGCCGGCAGTCGCAGCGGAAAGGCTGATCCATTTGCCATGGCCAGTCAACAGCAAGCTGTACGGCCGCTTTTTCACCGCGTAAAGCGGATAAGCTCAGTTCGCCGGCAGGCGGCAGTGTCTGGCCGGGGAGCAGCTTCTCAAGCGGACTTAACCATTGTAAACGTATGTTTTTCATATAACCTCCCGTTAATCAAGAAAGGGCTGATGTTCCTTTCCTGTCTCTATTCCAGTGCGTTTGAATCATTTCACAGCACCATCCAGGACTCTTGGTGTCATGTCAATCTCATCATATCATTTATATAGATTGATGATAAGGAAAGATGGTGAATGATCGGACAGGAACGATGACCTTTCGGGCAGATTTCTCTAATCAGCGGATCCGTTGTGTTTAACTCAATACAGCCGGCGGCAGGCACATCTGGAAATACGAAAATAAAGCGTGATCAAGAAAGGTTTTGCAATTACCTTGTTAATCAACCAGCAGATCCTTATACTGTTTAATGTATAATCGATAAAAGCAGGAGGCACCGTGCACTTATGCCTATCAGCACAATACCCGGCCAGATCAAGGC
>SLHU01000385.1 GCA_007135995.1 Clostridiales bacterium
AAACAGGGGCTTTAATACAACCGTAACAGAGCTTGGGGGAACCATGCTTGTCTGGAATGCTTTGGATACCGGCGAGGTGGATTTATATGCAGAATTTACCGGTACCGCGTATGGTGCGATCTTTGACCAGACAGATATCATCGGCACACAGGAAACATATGACTATGTTAAAAGCAGATCTGAAGATGAACATGGTATTACCTGGCTGGAACCGCTGGGATGGAACAATACCTATGTGCTTTCAGTGCGTGCCGAAACACAGGAAGAATACAACCTTCAGACAATTGAGGATTTAATTCCCATCTCGTCAGATTTAGTATTGGGAACCGATACTGAATTTCAAAACAGAGCCGATGGACTGCCTGGGCTTATGGAGTACTATCCTGGCCTTGAATTTGGCAGAGTCGCATCTATGGACCAGGGCCTGACATACGGTGCTTTAAATAGCGGTGATGTTGACGTCAATGTATCTTACAGCACTGATGGCAGAATCGCTAAATTCGGACTGGTAAATCTTGAAGATAACAAAGACTTTTTTCCGCCATATTATGTCACACCCATTCTTAAAATGGATTTTGCTGAAGAACATCCTGAAGTTGTTGACGCGCTGAACGAGCTGGGCGGCAACTGGACAGATGAAGATATGCAAGATTATAATCTGAGGGTTGATGAAGGCGCAGATGCAAGGGTTGTCGCAACAGATATGCTCATGGATGCCGGACTCATCGATTAATCTCCTGAAAACAAAATCAAGATGAATCATCATCAGCTGACGTGCCTCTGGGCAAGTCCGTTAACGCAACAGCTGGCAGGTATGACGTCCTGATAATAATCCGCCTGATGAGTACCAGCGGACAATGGTCACAGCCCTCTCTGAGCATATCTTTGATAAGCGCAGGGGTTCGAACATGAATAAACGCGGACTACAGTACCGGCACGGTACCGAGCAGGGGTTAGACCCTTCGTCTCTGATTCAATAGAGACGAAGGGTCTTTTGTATTGCTCATATATTGTCCAGATGTTTTACTGAAGCAGTTTCACAGCTAAACAATTTTTTATACTGAATAATTGCCTGCGTGTAAGTATGGTCTTTGAGCGCATATTAATACATCTCTGAGCATGAGAATTAAAACGAATCTTCAAAGGATCATTAAAGGGATCATGCCTGATTGATGTTTCTCATATGAAGGATTATAATAAGGGCGTATTCCCCGACAATAACATTTTAAGATCAAGGATACAATCCCTTGAGAACAGGTCATTGGAGCAACATCGAATCCATGTTGGTTTACTGATTTTTTGACGTCTTGTTTTGGCAGATGGGGGGGTGTTTGTAATTTCCTTTGTTTGATTTTTAAAAGGTATCAGAATAGGCTTTAAAATGGCCTGGTCAGCAATGCAGATTTATAGACTGAATCATATAGAAGGCGTTGATATGCCTGATGAACCTGGGAGTGATATGCGTGAAAAAGCTGATATTATCTGGTTTAATTTTCATGTTGGCTTTATGTGTTCTCGGTTGTGGGATTTCAAATGCTGTCGTTTCCGATAATCCAGATAATCTAAGTGATGTGGAAACATTTGATGCAGACGAAACAAAAGATGCGGAAGAATCAGCGGAAGAAACAAATGAAACGGAAGAATCAGCAGAATATGATATAGTGTTGTGTTATATCATGGAATATGATACAGAAAATGCGGTTTTATATTATGATCAACTGGAATGGATCGATTCATCTGATACAAAACGGATCAATGATCTTGATCTTGATGCTGAGTATGACTTTCCAAACGGGTTCTATATACATAATGAAGATGAAGCACTAACAACATTAAAGGTTTCTGATACTGTAAAAGTTTATCTTGTTAACATTGAAGATTCATCTGACCCTGTTATTACCGACATGGATGGCCTTTCGGTTCGTCAGGCCGAATATAAGGCGCTCTACCATATTATGGTTTCTGACAATATGGTCCATATCATAGAAGAACAATTCATTCCATAATGTAAACATCAGACAGAACAGGTCAATCAAAGTCATATGTGAGGAGAACCAGTCTGTTGCCGCTGTTGCTTAATGCCCGAAAGCGGCTGTGCTTGTCAGTCCACAGCGTCTGCATGGATTATATCAAGCATCAGGTAAACTTGTGCTTGACCACGCAGTTTCATAATACGAAAGGGGGCTTGACGAACGGCCGAACATATGTTAAATTTTGTTCACAACCTTGATATGCACCTTTAAATTAAATAAACACCACGTTGATCGGGAAAAGTAAGTTGTGCGAAGCATTACAGAGAGCCTCTGTCTGGTGTGAAGAGGCATGGATCCGCAGCAGAACTCGCCCGGGAGTGAATCATACTGAACACGTTCTGATTACAATCAGAAAGCAAGTAAGGATGATCGGATGTCGACCGTTACAGCGACAGGATATCGGTTTATCGTGTGTCTGGAGCCATCATGGCTTGCGGCATCATCGCAGCCCGTATCTGATAAGCGCAGGTTTTCGAACTTGAAAAAGAGTGGTACCGCGGAGGAGTTATACCCTTCGTCTCTGAATTGACAGAGACGAAGGGTTTTTTGTATTGTTCGGAACTGTTTTCTGAATAATGTTCAGTCAAAATACAAAGCCATATCAAAGATAAACTGAAATGAGATCGAGGAGGATTGATCATGAAAAACGCACATAAGTACAAGCCGTATCCTGTGATGCAGATGCCTGACAGACAGTGGCCTTCTAAGCAGATTACCAAAGCTCCGGAATGGTGCAGCGTTGACCTGCGCGACGGCAACCAGGCACTTGAGATACCAATGAATCTTGACCAGAAACTGAGCTTTTTCAAGAAACTGGTGGACATGGGTTTTAAGACAATTGAGATTGGATTTCCGGCTGCTTCCGACACAGAGTTCGCCTTTACCCGCTATCTGATTGAACATGACCTGATTCCTGATGATGTGGCAATTCAAGTCCTGACACAGTCACGCCAGCATATTATTGAAAAGACATTTGAAGCCTTAAAAGGTGTCAAGAAAGCTGTGGTTCATCTTTACAACTCAACCTCAACCCTGCAGCGTGACGTTGTTTTCAGGATGGATCGTGAGCAATGCACTAACCTGGCAGTTTTTGGTGCCAGGCTGCTTCAGGATATCGCTGCCAAAGACACCCGTGGCACTGATTTTACCTTTGAATATAGTCCGGAAAGTTTCACAGGCACAGAAATGGATTATGCCGTCAGCATCTGCGATGCGGTGTGTGATGTCTGGCAGCCAACACCAGACAAAAAAGTGATCATCAATCTGCCGGCTACAGTTGAGATGTCAACGCCTAATATCTATGCTGATCAGATTGAGTATTTCTGCCGTCATACACGCCATCGCAGCGCGATCCTGGTCAGCCTGCATCCGCATAATGACCGCGGAACAGCAGTCGCCGCTACAGAACTTGGCCTGCTGGCCGGTGCAGACCGTGTAGAAGGCACCTTATTCGGCAATGGCGAAAGAACCGGCAATGCCGACCTTGTCGCATTGGCTTTAAACCTTTATTCACAGGGCATAGATCCAGACCTCGACTTTTCAGATATCAACGATCTGATTAACGTTTATGAAACGTCTACTCGCATGCAGATTCATCCGAGGCATCCCTATGCCGGTGATCTTGTTTACACCGCGTTCTCCGGCTCACATCAGGATGCGATCAACAAGGGTATGGCCGCGATGAAAAACCATCCTGACCACTGGGAAGTACCTTATCTGCCGCTTGACCCGAAAGATGTCGGCCGCAGCTACGATCCCATTATCCGGATCAACAGCCAGTCCGGCAAAGGCGGCGTCGCTTATATCCTTGAGCAGCAGTACGGCCTGATCCTGCCAAAGCCCGTTCAGCAGGCCTTCAGCCAGATTGTGACCCGGGTGTCTGACAAACGCAATTCAGACCTGCTGCCAGAAGAAATCCACCAGCTGTTTTTTGATTCTTATGTTGATATCATCAAGCCAATCAAGCTGATCAGCTACCGTGAAGCCATGGTCGATGACCAGCATGTGGAAATGAGCGCAACGCTGCAGCATCACGGACGGCAAGTGACCGTCAGCGGTCAGGGAAATGGTCTGCTTGACGCGTTTTGCAAAGCTTTGCAGGAACACCTGAAGGCCCGTGTCGAAATTACCGCTTACCAGCAGCATGCACTGGAAAGAGGCTCAACCTCAAAAGCAATTACCTATGTTCAGATGCAAAATGGCGGCCAGAATCTCTATATCGGCGCAGGTATCAGCAGCAGCATCAGTAAATCATCGCTGCGTGCCGTGATCAGTGCTGTGAACCAGATGCCGCTCAACTAAGCACCAAGTAAAGTTATCCGGGTGATCTGTAATGCATAGTCATCACAAAGATAATCATTCATGAATAGTAGTCACAGTCATTCCAACACAGCGGTGGCATCAGTTCAGGCGATCAATCATCACATCGAAAAACCCAGGCAGGCATTCAACCCGCCTGGGTCTTTTTTTCAGTTTTCACAATGTAAAAGGTTCAATAATCAGTAATAAAAGCGTATAATGTAGTTAATTACCTCACATATTTTTCAAATGACTAATCAGAAGAAAGATGGGTGATACGCGTGAACAAGACTTTATTAAGCAAATCGATGGCCGTCCTTATTTTATCAGGCGCTGTCGTGCTCACATACAATCTGCTTTTACCGGTTTCAGGAATGGAAGACCAAACGTCAAATCTGAAGGCTGACAAGCCTTACGGCCAGCAAAATGATTTGCTGCAAGCGGTCACTGATGACATTCAGACAAAACACCTATCATCTGCTGTTCTGACCGCAACTGAAAATGAAGCAGGCAGTTTTTCATTTGCAGTATCTGAGTCTGAAACCAACAATACTTCTGATCAGGATACAGTAAACCCGGGCAGAGGCAGAGCGCCGACTGACGAGGAAAAAGCAGAATGGGAAGCCCTTGAAGATCCGCAGGGCCCGCCGCCCTGGGCTGCCGCCCGTGGTCAGGATATGACCAATCCGGGGCAGGGCAGAGGCAGAGCGCCGACTGACGAGGAAAAAGCAGAATGGGAAGCCCTTGAAGATCCGCAGGGCCCGCCGCCCTGGGCTGCCGCCCGTGGTCAGGAT
>SLHU01000377.1 GCA_007135995.1 Clostridiales bacterium
CGATGGTTACTTCAGTGGCCGTAATCAGTGTTTCCCGCAGCGCGTCAATCGGCGGATTCGTAACCTGCGCGAAAAGCTGCTTAAAGTAGTTGTAAAGCAGCTGCGGCTTGTCCGACAAAACAGCAAGCGGGATATCAGTACCCATTGAACCTAACGGTTCAATACTGTCGCGGGCCATCGGCAAGATAATTGATTTTAAATCTTCATAGGTATATCCATATCTTTTTTCTTCGCGTTCGATTTCATTTGAAGGAATAGGTGCAGCAGGTTTATTCTCTGGAAGATCGCCTAATTCTATACGGTTTTCATTCAGCCACTGCCTGTAGGGATAAGCGGCTGAGATCTGATGCTTCAGTTCATCATCGGTAATAATACGTCTGGCTGCAGTGTCGATCAGCAACATACGTCCCGGACGCAGTCTTTCTCTGCGAAGAATGTTTTCCGGCGCGATATCCAGAACCCCTGTTTCTGAAGCCAGGATGACCAGACCATCTTTTGTTATGGTGTAACGGGAGGGTCTAAGACCGTTGCGATCCAAAATAGCCCCGACCTGCGTCCCATCGGTAAATGCCATGGCGGCAGGGCCATCCCACGGCTCCATCAGATGACTGTGGTATTCATAAAAAGCTTTTTTCTCATCACTCATGCTTTCGTGATGATGCCACGGCTCGGGTACCATCATCATAGCCGCATGCGGCAAAGAGCGGCCGGTCAGTGAAAGAAACTCCAGACAGTTATCGAAGACAGCTGAATCACTGCCATCCGGGCTCAGGACAGGCATCAGCTTATCAAGATCGTCCTTCAGCAACTCTGAACGCAGCATGGCCTGCCTTGCATGCATCCAGTTTATGTTTCCGCGCAATGTATTTATCTCACCGTTATGAATCAGGTAGCGATAAGGATGGGCACGCTCCCAGCTGGGAAAGGTGTTCGTGCTGTAGCGTGAATGAACAAGCGCCAAAGCAGATTCAAGATCAAGACTTTTCAAGTCGATATAAAACGTACCCACCTGCTGGGCGGTCAGCATGCCTTTATATACAATTGTCCTGCATGAAAGGCTGGCGAAGTAGAAGGCTTCCGATTCATCAGCATCCTGGGCAGCGATCCAGTTTTCACACCGTTTACGCAAAACAAAAAGCTGTCTTTCCAATGCCAGCGGGTTTTCTGACGCGTCTGGCTGCTGATCAGCAATAAAGACCTGCCTGATGCAGGGAAGTGTGTTTTGAGCAACCTTCCCGAGCGATGCCTTATTAACGGGCAGTGTTCTCCAGCCAAGCAGTGAAAGCCCCTGATCTTTTATAAACAACTCTATCTGGTGCTCATATTTTCTTCTGAGTACATCTTGTCTGGGCAGAAAAACCATTCCGACACCATATTGTCCTGCCTGCGGCAGATGGATGCCTAGATACGGGCATGTACGGCGGAAAAATTTATCCGGAAGCTGCATCAGCAGGCCGGCCCCGTCGCCTGTATTGTCCTCACTGCCGGCACCGCCGCGATGTGCGAGGTTTTCCAGAACCGTCAAGGCCTGCTCAATGATACGATGTGAGCGAATACCTTCAATATTCACGACAAAGCCGATCCCGCATGCGTCATGCTCATAGGCAGGATCATACAGGCCTTGCTTTTTTGGTATATCTTTCTGGATGTTATACATGGTGGGTCCTCCTTCGATTGGCCGCTGGTTAACCAGACCTTTGTCTTAGATTCTGCCTGTATTTTGAATTATGATTTGATTATATAATCAAATCATAAGAAAAAATGCAAGAATATATTTTTCAATTTCATATTTACAATAAAAAAACGCACATCAAAAGGTTTGCGACATTCGCCCTTGAAGTACGCTTTTAGTGGCTGTTTTGCTCATTCATAGCTATATATCCGTGCCTTTAAGCTTTATATACAGAATGAAATATGGTTTGTGATGAGTATTATATCATGCAAAATAAAAGCAGGCAAGTGTTACTTAACACACATGCCTGCAATTAGAATCGATAAAGCTTGCATTTTATGCGGCGTGGCCGTTCTCACAAAATGATGTGCGACATCTGTGCCTATGAGCAGCCGGTCGTCGTTCCGCAGTCAAGGCAGACTTTACAATTTCCATTGCGGACAAGCCGCGTGCTCGAACAAGCAGAACATAAAGAGCCGTCATATACTTTTTCGCCGTTTATGGCTGCGTCAAGGGCTTTTTCATGTATGTATCCGCCCTGAGCCGGATCAATTGCCAGCTGTCCGTCAGCGCGGGGATCTAACTGGCGGCCGGTTGCGTATTCGCGCTCCTGAAGTGCCGGAAATGCATTTTCATGATCGGGCTTGGCCTGACACCTTGTAAAATCACCCAGCTCAATATCAATCACTTTGCTGATCAGATCAGAGATGGAGGTACAGTACTTGATATAGGGGTGTCTTGTTACAAATCCGTAGGGCTCATATTTCTGGCTTCTAAGCATTTTAGAAATGTTTTGCGGCGGAATATGGTACTGCAGCATCACTGAAATCGTTTTTGAAAGAGAATTAAGCAAGCCCATAATCAATGTGCCTTCGCGATCAGTTGTGATATAGATTTCCGATATTTCACCATTGCTGTTGCGATTCACCGTTGTATAAATCTTAACGTCATCAATTTGAGCCGGATGCGTATGACCTGAACGGATACCAACAGGCTTCTCGCGCCGTGAAGGCTTGCCGGCATGGTCTTCCTCTAAATCAAGCAGCGTTTTTTGTGCCTTTTTCGCATATTCCAGCAAGGGCTGATAAGCAAGATTTTCCAGATCGATACCAGGGTCATCACTTTCAAGCCGCTGATTCATCGGCTGAGCCATTTTTGAGCCGTCGCGGTATAACGTGATGCCTTTGACACCCAGTTTCCAGGCGTTCATAACCACAGCTTTGAAATCATCAATCGTTGCTTCCCGCGGTAAATTCACTGTCTTGGAGATGGCACCCGATAAAAGCGGGGTCAGTGCCGCAACCATTTTAACATGTCCCATATAATGAATATAACGAACACCTGAGCCGCATTGATTAGCGGTATCAAATACGGGTAAATGCGCTTCTTTTAGACCAGGAGCACCTTCAATCTTGCCATCAAGTATCATGCCGTCTTTTTCACGGACAATATAGTCAAGGATGGTCTGCACCTCCTGATCTTGATACCCCAGCCTTTTCAAGGCGATCGCGATCACAGGGTTAGCCAGTTTCATGAACCCGCCCCCGGACAGTTTTTTATAGGAAACATGAGAGAAAAAGGGCTCAATACTGGTTGATGAGCAGTCCATGGCAAAAGAAATTGTGCCGGTTGGCGCCATCACTGATACCTGTGCGTTTCTGTAACCGTAAGTCTCCCCATTTTCAAGCGCACTCTGCCACTCTTCACGTAATGCGGATGATAAGTCATGCAGACCAAGTCCTGTCAGCATGTCATGATCAACATTGACAGGCGTATAGGATAATGATTCAAAATCATCCTCTAACGCGCCAGCGACTCTGGCATGATTTCTGATCACACGCAGCATCGGGTCACGGTTCAGCTCGAATTTATCAAAAGGTCCGGCCGCATTCGCCATCAGTGCTGAAACGTGATAGCTTCTGCCGGTCAAAATACCCGTCAGGGCTGCTGAGACCGCCCGGGCTTCATCTGAGTCATAAGGCAGGCCCAGTACCATCAGCAGCGCCGCGAGGTTGGCCATGCCCAGTCCTGTACTGCGAAACAGCCATGTTTTTCTGGCGATATCGGGCGTCGGGAAGTGGCCCCAGTGAACGGAAGCTTCCAATACAAGCTGACACAGGGAGATCATATGCAAATAACCTTCCGTATCAAACCTGTCCTCATCAACATTGAAAAAGCGAAGGACATTAATTGAGGCGAGGTTACAGCTGGTATCATCAAGAAACGCATATTCCCCGCAGGGGTTGGTGGAGTTCAGCCTGTTATATGATGCGTCTAACTTGCCGTCTTCTCCGGCGGGGCAGGTATGCCAGTCGTTGAATGTATCTAAAAACTGTGGTGCCGGGTCAGCGCACTTCCAGGCAGACTCATTGAAGAGCTGCCAGAGGCGGCCGACACTTTCCACTTTATCTGCCTGACTGTCTTTTCTGCCTCTGAGCATGATGGTGGCATCAGGGTCTTCTTCCAGATGCTCAACCTTCTGCATGAAATCATGCGACAGACGCACCGAGTTGTTGCTGTTCTGGCCAGATACCGTCTGGTAGGCTTCGCCGTCCATATCTGCGTCATAGCCCATTTTGACCAGTGCCCTGGCCTTGTCCTCTTCACGTGCTTTCCAGAGAATAAAATCTTCAATTTCAGGATGATCAATATCGAGGCAGACCATTTTTGCTGCACGCCGCGTGGTGCCGCCCGATTTGATCGCACCGGCGTTGCGGTCGAGGCCTTTGAGGAAACTCATCAGGCCTGATGACGCGCCGCCTCCGGAAAGCCGTTCACCAATAGCCCGAATGGTTGAAAAGTTTGTGCCTGTCCCTGACCCGCCTTTAAACAGCTTTGTTTCAGTAACATACTCTTCGGAGATTGAATGGGGTCCCAGCAGTTTATCTTCAATTGATAAAATGAAGCAGGCGGAAGCTTGTGTTCTGGTATAGTCATCCTCAGACTGTACAACGGCTTCTTTTTGCTCATCATAGTAGTACAGCTCATTTTTACCGCCGGTAATACCGTAGCTTCTTTTCAAACCCGTGTTGAACCATTGGGGTGAATTAGGTGCGAACATCTGGTTTAAAAGGCAGTAGACCAGTTCATCATACAATATGGGCTGCTGCTGTTCATTTACAAGTTTCTCGTCAGCGAGCGCGCCCACCCAAAAATCAACCATGCGGTGCGCAACCTGCTTCATACTGTTTTCTGCGCCTGTTTCAGTGGGTACCCCCGCTTTTCGGAAATATTTCGACGCGATTATGTCACAGGCGTTCTGTGAATAATGTGAGGGGAACTCCAGGTCTTTCATATCGGTTAAAACACGTCCGCTTTTATAGTCTTTCAGCAGGACGTCCCGCTTTTCCCATTTAAAAAGATCAAAGACGGTCATTTCAGGATGATGTTCAAGCTCTTTTGTATAATATCGCTTGATCA
>SLHU01000046.1 GCA_007135995.1 Clostridiales bacterium
CGGCTGTAAAGGCCGCCGTCAAACTCATTTGCAGGTATCAGGTTAACATGGCAAAGCATCGTTCTCAAAAGCGATGCCAGTTCATCTGCGTGTCCTGGCAGGTCATTAATGCCCTTCAGCAGGGCATACTCAAAGGATATGCGCCGGTTCGTTTTCTCCAAGTGATAACGGCAGGCCGCCAGCAGCTGGCTGATATCGTACTGCCGGGCGACTGGCATGAGCTGTCTGCGAAGCGTGTCGTTTGGCGCATGTAAGGAGACAGACAGCGTTACCGGCAAACCCTCATCTGTGAATTTTAGCATTTCGGGAACCAGTCCGCAAGTTGATACTGAAATATGGCGCAAACTAATATTCAATCCTTTCGGATGATTGATGTTTTTCAGGAAAGCAACCACAGCATCATAGTTATCCAGCGGCTCACCAATTCCCATGATCACGACATGGCTGACACGTTCATTGGTATCCCGGGCAATCGCGGCCACCTGGGCGAGCATCTCGCCGCTGGTCAGGTTGCGCCCGAAGCCGGCGCCAGTTGAGGCGCAAAAGGTGCAGCCCATCCGGCAGCCAGCCTGTGAGGACAGGCAAACTGACTGGCCATGCTTATAAAGCATGCGCACACTCTCAATCCGGTTGCCGTCAGCCAGACGATAGCTGTATTTAATCGTACCGTCCCGCTCAGAGACCTGTTTATCTTCAGCCGTCAGGCCGTTCACGATAAAGCTATCATCCAGCAGTTTTCGAATATTCTTAGGTACATTAAGCATCTCCTCTGTCCGCTCAATGCCGCGGCCAAGCCAGGTGTAGATCTGCTGTGCCCTGAAGCCCGGCAGACCTTTTTCTTTTACCCAGTGCTGCCATTGTTCATAGCTTAGGTCATAGATATACTGCATCGTAATTCGTTTCTCCTGATCAGATGATGGCGCTGTGCGCTGAGATGATTTTAGACATGTTATGCGTTCATGCCGTGCATGTCTGCTGACACCTGAGCATTCCTTCGCAGTCTGGCGATAAAAAAGCCGTCGACATGGTGTCGGTGAGGCAGAAGCTGCACCCAGCCGTCAGCTGCCTGCCGGCGCAAATCGTCGTGTGCCAGCAGCTTATCCGGTAATAAAGCGCTGATAGATGTCTTCTCAAATGAAAACGGACTGCGCTGGCAAAAAGCGTTGACTGCTTCAAGGTTTTCTGCCGGATTCATGGTGCAGGTGCTGTAAATCAGGCAGCCGCCGGGTTTAACAAGCGACGCCGCGTAATCAAGCATCGCGGCCTGAAGCGGATAGAGCTGAATCATTTTTTCGTGGGTCATGGTCAGTCTCAACTCAGGCTTTCTTGCCAGCAGACCCAGTCCGCTGCAAGGCGCGTCGAGCAGTACCAGATCAGCCGAGCCGATCAGTGCGGGATCCATTCCGGTCCCGGTCGCGTCACCCAGACGGCAGTTTATTCCCTGATGCCCCAAAAGCGCCAGGTTTTTTTGCATCAGATCCAGACGCTGCTGGTTTTTATCGAAAGCAAGCAGCTCAATATTCCCCTTTGCTTTCTCAAACAGGTGCGCCGTTTTACCGCCCGGCGCTGCGCAAAGGTCGATGACCCGCTGTCCCGGCTGCGGGTCTGCCGCACAGACTGCCAGCATGGCCGCTTCATCCTGAACAGTCAGAAGCCCTTGCTGCCAGGCATCCAGCTGGCTGACTGCCCGGCCGGACAGCTCGAGCTGAAGCGCTTCTTCGCAGTATTGTCCCGGCAGCACGTTCATGCCTTTTTCCTGAAGCTGAATGCCTAGTTTTTCAGGACTCGTCCGGCAGCGGTTCACCCGGACACTGATTGTTTTTTTCTCATCAAGAAAAGCTTTGGCCAGCAGCGGCGCTTCATCGGCATACCACTTTTTCAGATATCCGTAGAGTTCCGGCGGGAGACTGTAAAGAACGGGCGGTTTATTATCAGGCAAAGCCAGTCTTTCCCGGCTGATCTGACGCAGGACAGCGTTCACATAACCGGCAGCACTTGTCTTGTTCAGATGATGTGCCAGCTTAACGCTTTCATTCACTGCAGCTGAATCAGGTACACTGCCGGACCAGTACAGCTGCCAGACACCCATTCTGAGCAAAGTGCGGACCGTTTGATCAAGGCTTTTGATCTCACGGCTGCTGCACTGGCTGATCAGCCAGTCAATACTGAATACACGACTGATGGTTCCATAGATCATCGCTGAGGCAAATGCACGGTCCTGAGCAGACAATTCAGGACCGCTGAGCGCCTGCAGGCTGCTCAGATTCGCGTATGCCTGGTGTTCAAATACCGCCTGCAGTACTTGAAAAGCCGCCCGCCTTGCCGGATCGGCAGACTGACGCCCGTCTGCGGTTTTCTGATTGCTGTCCGGTTTATTGCTTTGCATGATCTGTATCCATCAGCGTCTGCGGTTCGACAGCAGCAGCAGGCGAAGCAGATTGGCAATGGCCATCAGGGCCGAGGCAACATAGGTAAAGGCTGCGGCCCGCAAAACTTTTCGCGCACCTGTCAGCTCTTCCCGGTTCAGAATCGTCTGTGCTTCCAGCACACGGATGGCTCTGCTGCTGGCGTTAAACTCCACCGGCAAAGTGACCAGATAGAACATAACCGCCACAAAAAAGAGCACAATACCCACATTGATCAGCGGATCAATCGAAAGAATAATTCCGAAGATTGCCATAAAAGGACCAAACTGAGATCCGATCCGTGCCACCGGAAACAAGGCACCGCGGAACTTATTCGGCAGATATCCTTCATGATGCTGCGCCGCATGGCCAGCCTCATGCGCCGCCACGCCAATCGCGGCGATTGAAGGGCTGTCGTACGTAGAATCTGACAACCGCAGCACTTTGCTGCGCGGGTCGAAATGATCAGTCAGCTCACCGCGTACACGCTCAATTATGACATCGTCCAGGTGGTACTCGTCAATGATGAATTTCGCGGCGTCATAACCCGTCATGCCGGAGACGGCACGCGTCTTGCTGAATTCATGAAACGTTTTTTTGACCATCGCCTGGGCATAAAGGGAAATCAGCAGCGCCGGTATCACCAGTATCAGATAATAAATATCAAAGCCATAAAATAATCCGAATCCGCCATATGCAGCTATCGTTGTCATGTTTCTTCGCCTCCCATTTGCTGTCCGAGCCGGTAATTGTGTGCACAATCACGACAGTGCATGCGCCGCCCGGATTCAGACTGTATTTCTAATAAATCAATGACGCCGCTGCCGCAGACAACGCTGATGGCCTGCCGGCCGCAAAGACAAATGGTGCCAGGTTCCATCTCTGCAGCCTGCTCCAGAAGTGACTGGTTGTGGTTCACTCTGGAACGGTGGATCTTCAGCCGCTTGCTGCCGCACCAGGTATAAGCCCCCGGCCAGGGATAAGTGCCGCGCACCAGATTGTGGACTTGCGCTGAACTTTGCGTCCAGTCAATCTCACCCGTTTCCCGGGTCATTAATTTCGCGATTGTCGCCTGCTCGCTGTTTTGCTTCACCGGCTTCAGCCGGCCTGCCAGATAATCGTCAATCGTCCGGGGCAGCAGCTTTGCACCCAGCTCCGACAACTGCTTAGAAAGCTGGCCTGCATTAATCTGATCATCCAGGTTCACTTCTGACTGCAGCAGGATATCACCTGTGTCCATCCCTACATCCATCAGCATCATCGTGATCCCGGTTTTTGTGTCGCCGCTGATCAGTGCCCAGTGGATCGGCGCCGCACCGCGCCATCGCGGCAGCAGCGAGGCATGTACATTCAGGCAGCCTTGGGGCGGCAAGTCGAGAATGTTTTTCGGCAGAATCCTGCCATAGGCGGCTGTTACGATCAGATCTGGCTTTAAGGCTGCCAGTGCCTGTTCAAATTCGGGTGTCCTGACTTTTTCCGGCTGCAGAACCGGTATCTGATGTTTCAGGGCCAGTTTCTTAACAGGCGGCGCTATAAGGTCACCGTGGCGGCCAACCGGCCGGTCCGGCTGGCATACAACACCTGCAACCGGATAACCTTTTTCAATCAGGATACGAAGCGACGGCACCGCAAAATCCGGTGTTCCCATAAAGATCACACGTGGTTTCATTGAGAATGCAATTCTCCTTTCACTTTATCCTTGAAGAGAATCCCATCCAGATGGTCATACTCATGACAGATACAGACTGCCAGCAATTCTTCTGCGTCAAGTGTATACGTCTCGCCGTTCCTGTCCTGTGCTTCAATCGTCAGGCGCTCCGGCCGCTCGACGTCCCCGAAAAGACCCGGAACCGACAGGCATCCTTCACTATAAATCTGCGTACCTTCCTGCTTGATGAATCGGGGATTGATCATCACATAAGGACCTTTTTCATCCTGCAGGTCAATGACGAACAGCCTTCGCAGCACGCCCACCTGCGGCGCGGCAAGGCCAACCCCGTCGCTTGCGTACATTGTATCGAGCATATCATCTATCAGCATCTGAAGACGATCATCAAACTTTGTCACCGGGCGGCTTTTCTTGCGCAGTGTCGGATCGCCATCATGCAAAATTTGTCTTAATGCCATTGTGTCATCTCTCCTCTGGTTTATTCAGCTATGCGCTCATGCGCGCCATACTTCTTCAAAAGCCGTCTGTCACATGCTTTTGAGCATGATCATTATATCAAATCCGTCTTGAACGAACTGTAAATATTGTTACCCTTTTAAGCCGCTGCCTTTTTTATTTTGTTTTACCATAACTGGTACGGATCCTGGTCGATTGCCGCTGCGACTTGTCCGAACGGGAACCGGTCGACCACGGGCATCAAAAACCGCGTCAGCAGTTCTGCACCGGGGCCTTTCAGAATCAGGCGCCAGCGATACCGGTTTTTTATTTTATATAGCGGCGCTCTGGCCGGCTCCATCAGTTCAACTGACGCAAATGCCTTGTCTTCATCCTGCCGGGCCCGAAGTGCTGAAGCCAGATTTCTGCAAATCAGTTTTACCTGCTCTTCATGATGCGATGACAACGTCAGGCTGACAATGCTGCCAAACGGCGGATATTTCATCATTTTCCTGTAGGCAATCTCCTGCCTGTAAAAGCCGTCATAATCCTGGGCAGCCGCATGGCGGA
>SLHU01000312.1 GCA_007135995.1 Clostridiales bacterium
CCTTTTATGGAGCAGTTATGTCAGCATCATATCAGTGGTCAGCTGAAAGTCGCACCTGAACACGTCAGCCGGGCAGCACTGCAGGCAATGGGCAAACCGCCGCCTGATATCTACCGCAAATTTACCAGCCAGTATCAACAAACAAATAAGAAGCTGGAAAAAGAACAATATCTGGTTCCTTATCTGATTTCCGGCCATCCGGGCTGCACGCTTGATGACGCGATTGAGCTGGCGCTGGAAATAAAAGCCAACCACGTTGTGCCAGAGCAAGTGCAGGACTTTTACCCGACACCCGGCACCGTTTCCACCACTATGTATTATACGGGCCTTCACCCCTTAACACTGGAAACCGTTCATGTGCCAAAAGGCGAAGAAAAAGCCATGCAGCGGGCTTTAATGCAGTACAACCGGCCACGCAGCCGTGATATGGTGGAAAAAGCGCTGAGAATAGCCGGCCGTGAAGATCTGATGGGTGATGGACCACAGGCGTTGATCTGGAAATCCGGTAAACCCAGATCACAAGCTGCCGAAAAAACCGGTGCAAATCAGAAGCAGGGACGAAGACACAAGGCGTCCGGAAAAAACAGTCAATCAGGTGATGACAACCAGGCTTCGCGGCCCGGCCGAAAACCGCATCGTTCGAAAGCAGGACCGGCAGCAGGGCAGAGGCATGGCAACAGTCCCGTCAGGGGCAGTCAGTCAGGTGATGACAACCAGGCTTCAAGACCCGGCCGAAAACCGCATCGTTCGAAAGCAGGACCGGCAGAGCAAAGGACTGGCAGGAATGCCGGAAAAAGCAGACAGTCGGGTAAAAAATATCATTCATAAACGGTCAGATGACAGCTTTTGACATGGATCGGTTTTTCTCTTTAAAAATCCGTGTTATGATTGGTGAATGACATTAAACTGACTTCATAATAATAAATCGCAGGAGGGACACAGAACATGCCCACACTCATCAAGGGAAAAGAACTGGCGCAGGAAATGCGTGAAAAACTGGGAAAACGGGTCGAAAAAATCAAAAACATTACGGGTCGTCAGCCCGGTCTGGCTGTGATTCAGGTCGGCAGTGATCCTGCATCTTCGATTTATGTCAGAAATAAGCAGAAAGCCTGTCAGGCCTGCGGCATCAAATCTTTTGGCTACGAACTGCCGGAAGATGTCAGCCAGACACAGCTCATGGAGCTGATCGATACGCTTAACCAGGACGAGCATGTTAACGGCATACTTTGTCAGCTGCCCTTGCCGGACCACCTTGATGAATTCGCGGTTACTCAGTCTATTTTGCCTGATAAGGATGTTGATGGCTTTCACGCGGTCAATACCGGACTTTTGTCAATGGGACGTTCATGTCTGGTGCCATGTACACCCGCCGGCATCCTGGCGATGCTGAAGGCTTACGACATTCCACTGAAGGGCCAGCGCTGTGTGATTGTCGGCCGCAGTAATATTGTCGGCAAACCTGTCGCGCAGCTGATGCTCAAAGAGCACGCGACGGTTACAATCGCTCATTCCAGGACCCGTGATCTGCCCGGATTATGCCATAGCGCCGATATTCTGATTGCCGCGATTGGCAAAGCGCATTTTGTGACCCCGGAATATGTTAAGCCGGGTGCTGTTGTCATTGATGTGGGCATCAACCGCAATGAAGCGGGAAAAGTTGTGGGTGATGTGGATTTTACATCAGTCGCGAGTATTGCTTCGGCCATTACACCTGTACCAGGTGGTGTCGGTCCGATGACGATTGCCATGCTGCTTGAAAATACATTTCAGGCTTATCTTAAACAGAATCGTGTGAATGAAGAACAGGTGGATCTATGACGAATAAAATTAAAACCGGCGAGATTATCTGTGTCGGTACCGAACTGCTCCTGGGCCAGATTATCAACACAAATGCTGCCTGGCTGGCAAAAGCGCTTTCTGATCTGGGTGTTTCGTCTTATTACCAGACCGTTGTCGGTGATAATCGCGGGCGTTTGCTAGATTGTCTGGAGCAAGCCAGTAAACGATCCGATTTAATTGTTCTGACCGGCGGCCTTGGTCCTACACAAGATGATATCACCATGTCGGTAGCGGCTGAGTTCTGCGGTCAGCCACTGATGATGCATGAGCCAAGCCGCAGCAAAATCGCCGGATATTTTAAGAAAATGGGCCGCCTTCAGGTTACCGATAACAACTGGAAACAGGCAATGTTTCCGCGTGATGCCACAGTGATGGAAAATAATAACGGCACGGCACCGGGCGCAAGATTGCGTTATGAATCAAATCACAAAACAACGCATCTGGTTTTGCTGCCTGGTCCGCCATCAGAAATGAGACCGATGTTCAGCGAATCAGTTAAACCATGGCTGACTGAAATGACAGCAACGCGTCTGCGGCATCTGTTTGTCCGCATGATTGGCATTGGTGAATCTTCAGCGGAAACGCAGCTGCTTGATCTGATAGAGCAGCAGCAAAACCCAACGCTTGCACCTTATGCATCGGAAGGTGAAGTTGTATTCCGGATCACTCAGTCTTTAAAGGATGTATCAGATCCTGATCTGACCCAGGATGTCCTGAACAAAGTGAAAGCACGTCTGGGCAAGTATATTTATGAAGTCGGCGAACGCAAGATGCCGGAAGTGGTAAAAGATATGCTGGAAGAAAAAGGCATGACCATCAGTTTCGCTGAATCGTGTACGGCCGGGCTTGCTGCTGCGACGCTGGCTCAGTATCCGGGCGCTTCGCATGTCCTGACGGGCGGCCTGGTGGCCTACGATAATCAGGTAAAAAATCAGATTCTGGGCGTCGACCAGGCAATCCTTGACCGGGAAGGGGCTGTCAGCGAAGCCTGCGCAGTTGCTATGGCGACAGGATGTCGTGATGTTTTTAAAACAGATTTTTCGGTTTCAATCACCGGGATTGCCGGTCCCGAAGGCGGCACGCCTGAAAAACCCGTTGGCACTGTCTGGCTGGCGGCGGCCTCCGTCAAGGGAACATCCGTCCGCAAGCTTCAGATGGGCGGAAACCGGGAGCGTATCAGACGCGTTTCGGTCTTGAATGCCTTCGACCTGATCCGTCAACAGATCCTATTAATAGATTGAAAGAAGATAAATCATGAGTCGAAAAAAGCCAGAAAGGCCTAACCTGCCGCGTCAAAGTGCTAAGCAGCCCTTCAGCCGCCCTGAGATTGATCCTGATCAGACAGGTGACTATCTGCCTGAAAACAAGGGTTCTGAGAAAAAGCGGAACAAGCAGCAAATTGATGTGTTTTCGGATGACCCGCCAGACCCGGACAATGATCCGGTCCGCGGTCAGTCTGTGCGTGATGAGGATCTGCGGCGGGACAAGTACAAGCAAAGGGCCGTGCAAAGTATGTCGGTCGCCACTGTTTTGATGATGACTGGTCTGCTGCTCAGTAAGTTAACGGGGCAGCTGCGTGAGATTCTGATTGTTCCTGTTCTTGGCTACGGCATCATTTCGGATGCCTTTATCATTGGCTTCCAGGTACCGGATTTATTTTATCAGCTGCTGGTCGGCGGAGCCATTCAGGCTGCCATAACACCTGCACTGGCAGCCGCTGTTGCCAGAAAAAATGAACGTCAGGGCTGGCGAAGCGTCAGCATCCTCATAAACGTTGCCGGCCTGATCATGCTGGCCGCGGTTGTGCTGGGTATTCTGACAGCGCCTTTTCTGATCAGTTTCTATAACCGCGGCAAGGAACAGGAAATTATTGATCTGGCGATCAGGGTGTCGCAAGCCTTGTTTCCTCAGACGTTTTTCATGATGCTTGCCGCACTGTGCATAGGCATTTTGAATGCCTATAAACGTTTTACAGCAACTGCTTTTGGACCTTCAATTTATAATATCTGTGTTGTGATGGCCATGCTGCTGCTGGGCCAGGCTTCGCCTCTTGGTGCAGTAAGGGTTGCTTCCGGTGTGCTGCTGGCGGCAGCTGTTTATTTTTTGCTGCAGTTTTACCAGGCAAGACACGAATTCCGCTTTTACGTTTTTTCTTTCGATATTCATGACCCCGGATTCAAAAGTCTGCTGTTCCTTGCCATTCCAACTTTACTGTCCGGCTCAATTGTTCAGGTCAATACCATCATTTTGACATCCTTTGCCAGGCAGTTCCCCGGAGCGGTGACGTCTTTGCGCCAGGCTTCCACAACCTGGCAGCTGCCATATGGTGTGTTTGTCGTCGCGATCGGCAGCGTGATGCTGCCGTCCCTTGCGGGTGCCTATGCATCAAGAGATAAAAATACCTGCCGCAGACTGCTGACTTCAAGCCTGCGCAACGCACTTTTTATCATGATGCCATCTGCAGGGATCTTTCTGGCATTGCGCTATGATATGATTCGGGGCATTTTTCAATGGAGCAGCCATTATACGAATGAAGCAGCTGCCATTACCGCGTCAGTGCTGACCTGGTATTGTCTGGCCATGGTTGCCCAGACGTTTGTATTCATCATCAACCAGGCTTTCTACGCCCGCAGGATGACCCGAATCGCTTTATACAACGGTCTGCTGACTCTTGTCCTCAATACGGTATTCTGTGTGGTTCTGACGCGTATGACCACGCTGGGCGTCGCCAGTTTATCACTTGCCTATACACTTACCAGCTTTATCAGCGCCGGACTGCTCTATTATCTTTACCGCTGGCTTGATCCAAGTGCCGCGCCGCGCCGGCTGTGGCCTTTTATGATCCGATCGTTTATCTGCCTGATTGTGATGCTGCTGGTTATGATCGGGATGAACGCAGTTCCGTTCGACCCGATGCACAAGGTCTGGCAGCTGTTCTGGCTGGCTGCCAGAAGCATGGTTGCCTTCATCGTCTATCTGGCTGTGGCCATCAAACTGAAAATGAAAGAACCAGTAAACGTCATTGCCAAAATAAAAACCAGGTTCCACCTGGCATAACGCTGCGGTATAACGTTGCAGTCATATCGCAGAGGTCAGGCATTCACTGCAAAGTCTGACTGCCGGAGCAGCATCCGCGACAGTCGACGCCTGCTTGTAAAATCAGCAGATATCCGGTTGAACTGTGCCGGCTGAACATACGACCATTTGCCGCTGGTTTCATCAATGCTTCAACC
>SLHU01000399.1 GCA_007135995.1 Clostridiales bacterium
CACGTGGCACAGACCGGCCGTTTCGTTCTGGCGGCCAGTTCAACAACGAGTCGGTTCAGATTCTGCAGATCGGCATCATCTGTCAGACCGCGTTCAGGGTCACGCAGCATAAACCGGTTATTGGTCACCGGCTGAATCTCCAGATAATCATAGAAGCGGGCGAGGCGGACAAGGTCTTTGCTGCCAAGCGCCGCCAGTGCATTCGGGTAATTGTTGTCATGCGCCCTGTAATGGCTGCAGACCGCTTGAAACAGCTCACCTGATTCACAGGCGCTTCCCACCACAAGGCCAGCGCGGAAGTACTGCAGCAGACTGCGGGGAAGGCGTGGTCTTGAATGGAAATATTGTGTGTGCGATAACGAAATGAGCCGGTAAAGATTATAAAGACCCAGTTCATCAGAGGCAAGCAAAATAATGTGATAAACCTTCTGTCGATGCGCCAGTACTTGTTCATCAGACAGATGGCCGGCTTTCTGGTTCAGCTGATCCAGACTTGCCGCGCCAGTCTGCTGCCAGAGCTTCGCAAACAGCTCGCCGCAGGCTGTCGCGTCAGCTTCAGCACGGTGATGGCTGTCAAGCTTGACCTGCAGATGTTCGCACACCGTGTTCAGCTTATGGTTTTTCAGCTCAGGCAGAAATACGCGCGACATCGCCAGTGTATCAATCAGCGTCGGATTGAACTTAACCCGGGGATCATTTTTTTCGCGTGTCCGAAAACCTTCGTAGCGCAGAAAACCAAGATCGAAAAAGGCGTTATGCGCCACAACCGGAAGCTTTCCCATCCACTCAGACAGCTGCTCTAGAAAATCAAGCGGCGGCGGCGCGCCTTCAATCATTTCGGTTGTGATCCCGGTCAGCTGCTGTGATTTAGGTGACACAGGGATACCGGGATTAAGCAGGCTGCTTTTCGTTTCTGCCGGCCTGAATCCGCCGTTTCCGTCAGGTTCAAAACGAACCGCCGCCACTTCAATCAGGCGGTCAATCGCCGGGTCGAGCCCGGTGGTCTCAACATCAAGCGCGATAAAGCCGTCGTTTAAAGTGGCATCATCTGTCTGCCAGGCAACCGTCGGTCCATCTTCAACCAGATACCCTTCCACGCCATAGATCAGCTTTAGATTATTGCCATTGCGCGCACAGGCTGCTCTTGCTTCCGCGGCCTCAGGAAAAGACTGCACCACACCATGGTCGGTGATCGCAATGGCAGGATGACCCAGACGCGCCGCCTCTTTTACCAGCGTGCCGGCGTCACAGACAGCGTCTTTCGTGCTCATCTTGGTATGCGCATGCAGTTCAATGCGTTTTTCCGGTGCCTGATCCAGACGCAGCTGCGGTGCCTGGCCCTGCTGAATACCCAGCACACGCGCCTGCAGGTCTTTAGCAAACTGGGAATCGAAAGACATCTGTGCGTGAACCCGGACCCATGCTTTTTTCAAAACAGCAGCCAGCCGCTCTTCTTCTTCAAGTTTTGCGAACAAGATGCAGGTGACAGAACTGGTGTAGTCCGTGAGCGCGAGTTTAATCAGCAGCCGGGTACCCTGGCTGACAATCCGGCTCTCATATTCAATAATCTGGCCTTCAATCAGAACCATCCCGGACTCACCGTTCAGATCCTTTATGGCAGTCGGGGTTAACTGAGTATTCATCCGCCCGAAAAGAACACCTTCTGGCTGCGGCTGTCTGCGAACCGGTTTTTTCTCAGCGCCTTGATGGCGGCTTTTACGGCCGTTCTGGTCTTTGCGGTTCATGTCCGCCGCGGAAGGGTATGCACCATTCCGGACATTGCCGCCGTCGTTGCCGCCGGGATTCATGCCGGGAGGCATGCCTGCAGACGGGCTGTCCGGCAGCGCGGCTGATGGACGGTCCGGCGGCGGCTGATCGGCGATCAGCGTCGCATGTGCCGTATTTGCGTGCTGATAAAGCGACTGGTCCAGTGATTGTGTGTATGACTGCAGATCACCGCGCTCCGGGATCAGACAAAAGGATGTCCGGGCCGTTACATGGCTGCAGAAAAGATCATTCAGGCGGTGAACCTGGTTTTTTTCCAGCAGGTCACAGCAGACCGTATGCAGTCTGATTTTCACCTGGGTATCATCCTGATCCACTTCAAAAGTCGCCTGACGCAGCATTGAAGCCATCAGCGCGTCTTTTTTGCCCAGATGCCGCAGCAGCCAGGGCGCCATCCGGGCGGCATACCGGCTGCTTTCTTTTTCACTAAGCGGGCTGGCAAAGCGCTGGCAGATCATCACTTCGTGCACTGACAGACTTTGCTCAAGGGCTTCCTCCATACGGCAGAGCAAATGAGGTTCACAGGGGTTTTCCATCAGGCAGTCAAGCATCAAATGCCCGTCACGCCTGACAGTGATACCTGTCACCAGGCCTGTCAGGGCACTGATCTGCTCATGTATCTGCCGGTCCGGCACCCATTTTCTGATTAATTCTGATATTGTTGTCTTTAACACTTCTGGTTTCACCATCCGTTAGATATGAGATATTTTTCAGCCCAGCGAGGCACATAATTGTTCGATTTCATCCATCAAGGCCTTCACCGCTTGTTCCTGCGGGACTTTGCGCAAAATTTCCCCTTTTCTGAATATAAGAAACTCACCCTTGCCGCCGGCGATGCCGATATCCGCGTGCCGGGCTTCTCCGGGACCGTTCACGGCACATCCCATCACCGCGACGCGTATCGGATGACGGATCAGCTTCAGCTTTGCTTCAACTGCTTCAGCGATCGTCTGCAAGTCAACCGCTGTCCGTCCGCATGTGGGACAGCTGATCAGCTCCGGACCCCGGCGGCGAAGCCCAAGTGATTTTAAAATAGCATAGGCCGCGTGGATCTCCTCCACAGGATCTGCTGTCAGCGATACTCTCAGCGTATCACCAATCCCTTCCGCCAGCAAGGCACCAATACCAACCGCAGAACGTATCACACCTTCACGGATTGTACCCGCCTCCGTTACGCCAAGATGCAGCGGGTACTGCGTTTTCTGCGCGAGGAGACGGTATGCCTCGATGGTTAAAGCCGGGTCTGAAGCTTTGATTGAAATAATGATCTGATCAAAATCAAAACGTTCAAGCAGCGCCGCAGAATCAAGGGCCGACGCTGTCATCGCAGCGGCGTTCACACCCCCGTGCGCATCGATCAGGCTTTGCTTCAGTGATCCGGAATTTACACCTACGCGTATCGGGATACCGGCTTTTCTGGCGGCATCGGCAACCTGGCGAACACGCTCGCGGCCACCAATGTTGCCGGGATTAATCCGGATTTTATCGGCACCGGCGTTAATCGCGGCCAGGGCCAGCTGGTAGTCAAAATGAATGTCCGCGACCAGCGGCAGGGGTGACCGGCGGCGGATTTTTGCAAATGCGTCTGCTGCCTCCAAGTCGGGTATCGCCAGGCGGGTGATTTCGCACCCCGCCTCAGCCAGCAGCAAAATCTGCCTCAGCGATGCTTCTACATCGCGTGTATCTGTATTGTTCATCGACTGCACAACCACAGGTGCGTCGCCGCCTATCACGACGCCGCCGACTGTCACTGTTTTCGATTTTCGTCTGGGATATAATGCCATAAACTCAGAGTTCGGGAACCCGTGACGCTCGTCATAGGATAAGAACCCCGCTACACCACCCTTCTTTCGGTTCGAAACAGCAGCACCTTATCAGCTATGCTGCATTCAACGCGGCTTCTATGATTCATCAAGCGCCGGCAGCTTGTCTGTTCATCAGGCGCCGCAGCTTGTCTGCTGCCAGGCACCGGCATGCTTGTTATTTCACCAGGCGCCGGCAGCCATTCACTAACCTTGTTGTCAGCGGCCGGTCAACCGCAGCAGATCGAAGGTAAGCCCGGCCAGAGCCAGCATGATAATCAGCGCAAACCCTATGATGCCAATCAAATTTTGCGTGCGAACCGACAGGCGTTTGCCGCGGATTGCTTCAACGCCGATGAGAATCAGATGATTGCCGTCCAGAGGCGGTATAGGCAGCAGATTCATGAAGCCAAGACTCACCGAGATCAGGGCGAACATCCAAAGCAGCTGGAAGACTTTTTCACTCAGCGGCTGTTCCTGGCCGACAACATCGCTGATCATGGTGACGACACCAACCGGTCCGGCCAGCGTATCCTGCGGTCTGAGCGCACCGCTGAACAGCATGCCGATACTGCGGACGGTGACTTTGACGATTGACCATGACCACTGGAAAGCCTGCCCGACGGCTGGTATAAACGCCTGGCTGGATTCAAAATAAATACCGCGGGGAACCGGATCCAGATACTGGCTGGCTGTCATGGTGACCGTCTTATGCTCACCATCGCGTACGATATCAATTTCGAGCGGCTGATGACCGCTTTGTGCTATTTCTTCATTGAACCGGGCTGTCTCTTCAAACGGGACGCCGTTGACCGCGAGCAGCGTATCGCCTGGCTGCAGAACCGGCTGGCCCTGATTTGATTCAGGATCTACTTCATTAACCACGGCAGATGTCTGATCTTGTGACATCTGAATCGTGATGCCCAGCCGATAGCTCTCGCGCCATTCTGGTTCCAGAACCACAGTTTCTTTTTCACCGCTGCTTCTTCTGACCAGCAGTGTCATAGGCTCGTCAACGCTTGAAAACATTTCGGCGCCGCTGTAATCGAGCGTGGTCCGGATGGGTTGGTCGTTGGCACGCAAGATCCGGTCGCCAACTTCCAGGTCAGCAGCAGCGGCAAGGGTATTGTCAGCGATCTCGCCGATAACCGGAAGCGTATAGCCAAAGGATGAGAACATAATCAGAAAGGCCAGTACACCCGAAAGCAGATTCAGCGCCGGTCCGGTGCTGATCACGATCGCTCTGGCCCATTTCGGACGGTTATAGAAATAGCCTGGGTTGTCATTTTTCTTTTTCAGATCATGATCATCATCATACTCGCCCGCGAATCGTACAGACGCGCCAATAGGCAGCAGCTTCAGGCTGTACTTTATATTATTCCTTCGCCACGAAAACAGGACAGGTCCCATGAAAATAGAAAATTCTTCTATTTCAAAGCCCAGCTTGCGGCCAGTCAGGTAGTGCCCCAGCTCGTGCACAATCA
>SLHU01000369.1 GCA_007135995.1 Clostridiales bacterium
ACTGTTTTTCAAGTCTTGCTCAACTGATATACACTAATAGCCTGATGATCATTATTTATATTTTCATCTCTCTTTTCACAGTATTATACTTTTTCAGACTTCAGACTTGACATTTGCTCGTTCATTTACTATTCATTTGCTGCTTTTTTTGACCATAAACTTCTTGTGCATATATCAGGCTGCAACTATACATCACGTATAAGTGAAAAGCCTTTAACGTTTACAGCCAGAACCAGTGCGTTGACTGTAAACCCGGCCATTCTCAGAGGCTTGGCAGCCTCCTGCAGGGTGGCTCCAGTGGTCACAATATCATCAACAAGCCAGATGACGCCGGGACGCTGTGATGAAAACTGATGTTTTTGCCACATAACATCATTGAACCGGAAGGCATGCTGCAGATTGAGTGAACGCTCAGCTTTGTTATTAATCTCTGTCTGCCTTCTTGTGCAGCGTATTCGTTCGAGACAGTCAGAAGCATCGAGATAACCAGACAGACTACAGATAGACTGGACAAGGAGCGCAGCCTGATTATATCCGCGCTGCTTGAGCCGCTTTCTGTGAAGCGGCACAGCAACCAGTGCATCGCAAGGTTTTTTTGTTTTAAGCATTGCACGAAGCATCAGCGGCGCAACGGCACTGGCAGCTTCTGCCTGTTCCTGAAACTTTAATCTGATCAGACACGAACGCAAAGGTTCTTCATAAAATGCCGTACCGTAAATGCGTTCATCTGAAATGACTGCATGCGTCAGCTGGTCTGGCCAAAAAAAACCTGTTCCAGCATCCGAAATCCATTGGATGCGGCTCAGGCAGCTTCTGCAGAAACCAGGGAACTGTCTGACTGGCACACAAGCCTGACAGCAAATAAAACAAGCAGGCGGATAAACAATTGACTTTATCCACGTCATGCTTGTGTCAGCCAGTCCTTTAGCAGTGTATGTCTGGTGTAGGCAGCATTATTTTCCACAGCCCTTTTGATGATTTTGCGGCTGCTGACAAGGATGATTTTCTTTTTTGCCCGAGTCACGGCTGTATAGAGTAAATTTCTGGTCAAAAAATGCGGGGCACCTGTCGGCAGCACAAGAACAACAACCGGATACTCACTTCCCTGGCTTTTGTGAATTGTGATAGCATAAGCCAGTTCAAGGTCATCCAGACTGCTGATATCATATGACACCAGACGATCATCATCAAAGAGAACTTCCAGACTTCGGTTATCTTTTTCGATTCGTGTGATGGTGCCCGTTTCACCGTTAAAAACACCTTTCCCGTCAATACTTCTGTCGTTTTTCATATGCCAGGTCAGGTCGTAGTTATTTCTGATCTGCATGACCTTGTCACAGCATGAAAGCCGGTTACCCTTAAAAAACAAAGATTGTTCCTGGCTGGCAGCGGCGGCGGGATTCAGCTGAGACTGCAATGCCTGATTCAGCATCGCACAACCTGCCGCGCCCTTGCGTACAGGAGTTAATACCTGTACATCCTGCAAAGGGTCCAGGCCGTACTGGTCAGGCAGAATCTGAGTGCAGAGTTTTTGAACAGCAGCCGCCATATCATCTATTTTATCTTTCAGAACCAGAATAAACTGACTGTCAAAAGACTGATCTATATGAGGATACGCACCATGGTGAATACGATGCGCGTTTTTTATGATCAAGCTTTCTTTGGCCTGCCTGTATATTTGTGTCAGCTCTGTCACTGCAATCAGATGACTATCCATCAGATCCTTCAGAACATAACCAGGCCCAACAGAGGGCAACTGATCAGCGTCACCGACCAGCAGCAGGCGCATACCTGGCGTAAGTGAGGCACAAAGGGTTCTAAGGAGATAAACATCTATCATTGAAGCTTCATCAACAATCAGCAGATCACAGTTTAGCTTGATACCTTGATCTGCTTCGTCGGTCTGATTATCCTTTTCGTAACCAATTTGCAGCAGTCTGTGAAGCGTACTGGCCTTAAATCCGGAAGACTCACTCATTCGCCGGGCAGCACGACCTGTCGGTGCGGCAAGTGTCACCTTGCCGCCTTGTGCCTTAATCGCTTTGCACAACACCCGGATAATCGTTGTTTTGCCTGTGCCGGGGCCACCCGTCAATATGGACACAGGATGCATCAGTGCGGTAATCAGCCCGGTTTCCTGTTCGGCAGCCAGCTGCATATCTTCCTGACGGCAGATTCTGCGCACAACGCCTCGAACCGCATTTTCATCGCTGAGCGCCTTGAAAAACCGAACCTCCGACTGCATGTGGCTGAGAATATGTTTTGCCGCCTGACTTTCAGCAGCAAACAATCCCGGCAGCACGAGCATATCAGACGGCTTTTCTTTCTGCCCGGGCAGCAGGCTTGCGCTAATATGCATCAGCTTATTTTCTGAATAGAGTATCTGCAGCACACGTTCCGGATGATCCAGATCAAACCCAAGCAGCTGCGAAGCCTGGTTCAGGCAGTTTTCTTTTGGGTATGCCGTATGACCTTGCAGCACAGCCTGATTCATGGTGTATAGTATGGCACCCGAGATTCTTGCATGTGATTTTTGGTCAAGACCCAACTCCTGTGCCAGGCGGTCGGCCGTTAAAAAACCGATGCCTTGAACATCATCTGCCAGTCTGTATGGATTTTCTGACAGCACATCCAGTGATTTAGCACCATACTGGCGATATATCTTCATGATGGTTCCCGTTCCAACACCATGAGGACCGAGCAGCAGCATGAGTTCCTGATAAACTTCTTTTTCGAAAAGCTGTCTTGAGAACTGTTCTGCTTTCTGTGTGCCGATCCCTCGAAGCGCTGCTACCTGATCGGGACGATTTTTAATGACCTCAAGTGTTTTCTCCCCAAAAGTGCGGACAAGCCGTTCTGCTGTCTTGTCTCCAATACCTTTGATCAGACCTGATTTTAAATAAAGCAAAATCGCCTGCTTATTTTTCGGGGACTTCAACTCATACTGCTGGCAGTGAAACTGCATACCATAATCAGCATGCTCTTTCCAGGCACCCTTGAATCTGGCGCCCTCTCCAGGATTCAGAACAGGCAGTATGCCAACCACAGTGGTCTTATCATCCAGCATACAGACTGTATAACCATTTTCTTCGTTGCGAAAAACAATGTCCGTTACGACACCTTCAATAAAGCCTTGTTCTTCGCTGGCGCGTTTTGATGAATCATCAACAAGTCCGTTTATTCTATTTTGCTTATAATCTTCCTGCTTCATGCCGCAGTTTATCCTTTAAATCTGTCTTTTCCCATGGAAGATCAAGCTCTGGCCTGCCAAAATGCCCATATGAGGCAACCTGGTGGTAGATCGGCCGCTTAAGGCGCAGCATCTCAATCAAAGCTGCCGGTCTGAAGTCAATATGTTTTTGAATCATCAGCGATAAAACATCGTCTGCCAGTTTACCAGTGCCGAATGTGTTGACCATAACGGATATAGGTTTCGCAACACCAATTGCGTATGCCAGCTGTATTTCACATATATCGGCAAGATCGGCGGCTACCAGATTTTTCGCAGCGTATCTGGCTGCATAGGCTGCGGAACGATCGACTTTTGTGGGGTCTTTTCCGGAAAAAGCGCCTCCTCCGTGCCTTGCATAGCCGCCATATGTATCTACAATTATTTTTCTGCCCGTCAGGCCTGAATCTCCCTGCGGTCCGCCAACAACAAATCGTCCGGTCGGGTTGACCAGAATTCTTGTTTTATCATCAAAAAGATCTGCCGGCAAAACGGGTTTTATCACTTTCTCCCGCAAAGTCCGTTCAATTGTTTTCTGATCTGCCGAATCTGCGTGCTGTGTTGAGACAACGACTGTATCAATATGTACCGGTGTCTGATCTTCATAAGCGATCGTCACCTGCGCTTTACCATCGGGACGCAGAAAATCAACCTCAGCTGATTTGCGGTATGCCGCCAGCTGACTTGTCAGACGATGCGCCAGTGAGATCGGCAGCGGCATAAGTTCATCCGTGTCTTTGTTCGCAAAGCCGAACATCATACCCTGGTCGCCTGCGCCTGTTGCCAATTCTTTTTCTGTCAATCCGCTTCTTTCTTCCCAGGCGTGATCGACTCCCATCGCTATGTCAGGCGACTGTTCATCAATAGAGGTCAGAACAGCGCAGGCATCGGCATCGAAACCGGCGTCGTGCCCCGTGTAGCCGATGGATCGAACGGTATCGCGAACGATTCTGGGAATATCCGCATATGCGGACGTGGTGATTTCACCCATAACCAGAACCATTCCGGTAGTCACTGCAGTTTCGCACGCGACTCTGGCATTGGGATCATCGTTAATAATCGCGTCAAGAATCGCGTCTGAAATCTGATCGCAGACTTTGTCTGGATGTCCCTCTGTAACAGATTCAGACGAAAATAGCCATTTACCTTTATTTTTCATGTGTTTTCCTCCATTGAGCATGTGTTTTTAATACAATCAAAAAGCCTCTTTTGCAAAAGAGGCTTACATACGCATTTAACCTCATCTGCCAGGCGCTTTCGCCACCTGCTGGAATTGGCACCGCTGCATGACCGCGGTTGCCGGGTTTCAAAGGGCCAGTCCCTCCACCACTCTTGATAAGAGATGATCTTATTTATATTATCGAATACTGTAACCAAAATGTCTACAGCAAGATTATCATATCATGTGCTCTTGTGCGATGCAAGAGGATCAAGGATAATTTAATCATCAAACCAAATACTCGTTTGTTATACTGAACATGCGATTTTGTCAGCACATATGTCAGGCCAGCCTGATAACGGATGAACATTTATAGTGAGGGAGAACACATGCGTAAAACACAAAAGGAAAATACATGGATTGATTTTAGAAGTGATACTGTTACAAAGCCAACATCCTCCATGCGTCAGGCAATGGCCAGTGCTCCCGTTGGTGATGATGTATATGGAGATGATCCAACGGTTAATCAGCTCGAGGCTGACACCGCGAACAGGCTGGGTAAGGAAGCCGCTTTTTTCACCTGCAGCGGAACCATGGCAAATCAACTGGCATTACTGTCGCAAGTTCAGCGCGGACAGGAAATAATACTGCCGGACCAGTCACATGTTGTC
>SLHU01000096.1 GCA_007135995.1 Clostridiales bacterium
GCACCTCTTAAGTATAAACAGAAGTACCAGCACATAAGAGCTCGCTCAGATGCCGCTTCGGTTACATAAGTTGCTTCAGTTACATAAGTGGTGAAAAGAGTCTCAAAATGGTTTGAACAGGCTTCAGGTACCAGGGGTTGGTTTTCCATGCTTCATAATTGATCTGCTCGCTGATCGCAAAAGTATTTAGAAAATCCTGCTTGATATCTTTAAGAACAGGCGCGCCGGCAATCCAGATCCCGCTTTCAAAATGAAGGTGAAAACTGCGGTAGTCCATGTTAATACTGCCTGTTACAGCATGGTCATCATCACTGAGAATCGTTTTAGCGTGTATATAACCAGGTAAATACTCAAATATTTTGACACCGCCACGCAGCAGCCGGCCATAATTAGCCCGTGTGACAATATGAACAAACCAGCGGTCAGCCTTCTTAGGCGTGATGATCCTCACATCTAAACCGCTTTGAGCCGCTGTGCAAAGATCACTGGTCATTGCATCGTCAATGATCAGGTAGGGTGTGGAGATATAAATGTAGTGCTGTGCCTGGCAGATTATCTGTCTGTAAAGGTCTTCAGCCGGATTTCTTGGATTATTGACGGGACCATCTGCAAAAGGCTGAAAGAATCCGGGTGCATCAATTTGATGCTGCGGACGAAATCGCAGCCAGCTGGCTTTTTTGCTCACATTGGTTTCCGCTTGCCAGAGCTGAAGAAATGAAACAGTCAGACTCCAGACAGCGTCGCCTGTCATACGGATCCCTGTATCTTTCCAGTGTCCGAATTTTTCATAATAGTTGGCATACTCGTCTGCCAGATTTACACCGCCAGTGTAACCGATATGGCCATCTATGATCACTGCTTTCCGATGATTGCGATAATTAAGATAGAACTGTGAAATCGAGTGATGCACCGGATTGAAAGCAGCAACTTTTATTTTGTGATCGGCAGTAACCGACATTCTCAAGGGTTCAGGCAGGTTAAAAATGCTGCCCATATCGTCATATAAAAACCTTACCTCAACGCCTGCATCAGCCTTTTTTTTGAGAATTGAGTAGATCTCCTGCCATAGCCGGCCGTCGGAGACAATGAAAAATTCCAGAAAAATGAAATCAGTTGCCCTGCTTAAATCATCCATCAGCTTCGCAAACAGTTTTTCTCCCTGGTCGAAGTAGAGGCAGTCAGTATGGCTATACACTGGGAACCCTTCATTCGCGAGATAACGGGAAATGCGGCGCCTGTGTTCTGGCAGCATATCAACCGCTTCTTTTTTCGGTGCGGCAGCCCACAGCAGCTGCTGCGTTCTGTTGATAATGGATTGAATGCGCCGGCTTTTTTTACTCCTTTTGCTGGCTTTGCCCCAAAGCAGATAAAGAATCCAGCCAAAAACAGGTAAAAATAAGATGATGATCGTCCAGGCCATTTTGTATGAAATCGCTACATCATCGTCAATCAGCAGGACGGCTTCGATCAGTCCGCCGATTTCAAGCAGTATAAACAAGTAAAAAGCGTGACTGCGAAGCTGCATGACAATGATCATCAGAACGAAAAGCTGCGCCAGTATAACCAGCGCCACAAGTGTCATTCTTAATAAACCACTAAGATGAAAAGCCTTTTTCTCCACCTATTTGCTCTCCCAGTTCCTCATTTTTCTCAGATATCCCGGCTGCAGAAACCAGAGCAGCTTGCTTGATTCAGGTTTTATTTTCGAATAGCTGATTGCGGCAGCAGAAGCTTTTTTAAACGGCAAAGGACACCCGCACAAGTCACCGCTCCATTCACTGAGCAAAGGCTCGTGCCCGGAAATAATGATGGTCATTGCGTCAGATACACCCGAAAGCGCATGAATCAAATCGTCCGTGTCGCCTGACGCGGCAAACGAATGTTCTTCAACGCTCAGATTCAGCTGGTTCGCAAGCATGTCAGCTGTTTCTCTGGCACGCAGCAGCGGACTGCTCCAAAGCTGAACATCACCGGCGCTCAGCTGTTCACTTTGATCAGCAAAGATTAGTTTTGCCAGTCCGGCACAGGCTTTTTTTGTCTTGACAAGGCCCTTACGGGTCAACGCCCGATGTTCATCAGGCAGGCCTGTTCTTCGCAGTTCGGCAGGCCCGTGACGTAATAAAATCAGCTGCATCAGGTCACCCCCTTCATGAGAAAGAATTACTGTGAGAATATTTCGTTCATCGCTTTTTTGACAAAAGGAACAACATAACGGCTTCCGCCCCTGTCGTCAACCCTTTCAATCATCATGGCCAGCACAAGACTGTCTTGTTCCATATCCATCGCGATAAACCAGCCGTTTTCCAACGCGTCTTCATCATCAAGTGATGTTTTCAGTTCCGCGGTTCCTGTTTTGCCAAGAATCTGCCGCTTCATCTCTGTTTGTGTGAATCCAGAACCAGACGGATCTTCAACCACCTGGCGAAGGACATCACGCAGCAACGGAATGTATTGCTGTTCAACCGCGCCTGCTTTCCAGATTTCAGGACTGAATGAATCGGTTCGCTCAAGCACCGGCTTCATCATGTTTCCATCTGAAGCAAGTGTTCCGTAGATCAGAGCCATATGAAGTGAGCTGGTCAGAATTTCTCCCTGGCCATAGCCGGTATCCGCAATCAAGGTTTCACGGCTGAGCCCGTCATTTGAAAGCTGTGAGCGATAAAATGGATAGGTCATCGGCATTGCTTCATTCAGACCGAACGCGTCCGCACCTGTTTCAAAGGCCTGTCTGCCGAGACGCAGTGCCTGCATGGCAAAATAGATATTGTCTGAATAAACCATCGCGTCACGAAAATCAACCGCTCCGCTGTCGCGAACCCGGGTCACACGGTAACTGCCCCAGCTGTCACTTGGCCGCCAATGCAGTCCAGAGATTGGAATCACTTCATCTGCGTCAAGCGTTTGATTGTTCAGACCAATTGCGGCTGTTACAAGTTTAAAGACAGAACCAGGGGCATAGCCTGAGTTAAAACGGTTCAGGAAGTAGCTGTGCTCGGAGTCATTCCATTGATTTCTGACGTCGTCCGGGATATAGGTCTGAAAAACATTTGAGTCGAATGACGGCGTGCTGACCAGCGCCAGAATCTCACCGGTTCGTGGATCAATGGCAGCCGCGCTGCCGGGTTCGTCACGCATCTCATGATAGATCTTCTGCTGTACATCCAGATCGATCGCCAGCTGAATGCGTTCGCCATGCACAGGATCTTTTCGGACTACTTCATGGATCACACGACCTGTATCATCATCAACCAGAACGATTTCGCCTCCGCGTTCGCCGCGCAGCCGGCTCTCAAAAGCCAGCTCAAGACCCATCTTGCCTATCTGATCGTGGGCGGTGTAACCTTGATCGGGATGGCGTTCCAGCTCTTCAGCGGTAATCGGGCCCATATAGCCAGCCAAAAGTCCAGTCGCCTCTCCGCCTGGATAAACACGGCCTTCAGTACGCTGAAACTGAACGCCCGGCAATGCGGTTAATCTGGCAGATAAATCACTTTGCGCGGCCGCCAGCGTGACAACCGGGTAAAACCAGTCCGGGACAGTTGCCTGATCGGCAATCTGATTAATCTTGTCTTCTGATAGTCCCAGCCATTCAGCCATTTTCGGAATTGATTCGCCGCGGTCTTCCATAAAATCCTGAGGAACCAGACCGATGGTGATCAGCTCATCATTGACCGCCAGGCCCTGGTTATTACGGTCATAGATTTCGCCGCGTTTCGGATGCAGGATCCTTGCCTGTACTTTATCGCCTGCCCGCATATCGGGGAAGATCAGCGCTTCAGTCCAGTCTATTTTCCATTTGGGGTTTTCATCAGAATGATCGAGGATCAGTTTCATCTCATAACCATCAAGCTCCAGGTAACCGGCCAGTGAATCCATGTTCAGCCGAAAGCGAAGGTAGCGTTCATCTTCATCAGCATTTGTCTGTTCCTGATCCTCCGCAAGGATAATGTCCAGATTTTCTGCTCTGATACCACTGAAAATATTACTGTAGCGGCTGACAAATGTATCTTTGTCAATTCGTCTTCTGGCAGCGCTTGTCAAATGGCTGTACATCTCATCGTAGGCGCCATCTGTCCACGCCTGCGTGAAATGATTAAAGACGATGACCGGGTCCGGAACAGGATCCTGTTCGGTACGCTCGTCAGGCACCTTTGTTTCTGTCTGTGTTTCTGTATCAGAAGGGGTTGTGCTGACAGTACCATTTATCTCACCATTCGAACAGGCAGCCAAAAAGCTGCTGAGTCCGAACATGACAACTAGTATCAGCAAATATATTTTTGCTCTTCTATTAAAATAAGGATGCATCGCACACCTCCAACGGACGGCTTTCGGCTCATGACTTGCCGGTGATCATCAGCAACCGCATCTGACGCTTATTTATACACGGGTCACGGGTGAATGGTTCAGGCTTATATGCATATATGACTTGTCTCTGATTCCAGTTTATATGAAAGTCGCCAAATAACAAGTATAGCAATCACATTCAAGCACAAAAAATGCCTGCAGGCAGGCGATGGAGACGCGGACAAATTACTTGACTTTACATTACCAGCTGCAAATGAATGGATTTAACGCTGACGCCAGCATATCAGCCAAGCGTTCTGCTCAGCATCGTCCAGGCATGGTCCCTATATGTGCTGCAATTCTCAAAATAACCAGCTGAATCTGTCTGAGGGGATGATTGCAGCATCAGATGATGACTCTTTGTCTGAACGTAACTGGATATGGTTCCGGTTATGACGAATAATCTGAACGCCCGGGTGGTCTGGTTTGAAATGATCTGCTCGTCAACACCTTTTTGCATGAACGCTTCCATGAGAGCCCGAAGATACAAGATGACCTGACTGCAGAACTGTCCTGTCGGCTTGTCTGCCGAATCCAGTTCTTCCTGATCAAGTGATCCGATCAAGGCCCAGACATTGATTGTCTGGTTAAGTGATGTCTAATTTGTTATTCTGATAGTCAGATGCATTGATTAAAGATGCATTTGATTAATACCTGGTTGAAAATGGAAGTCTTTGAGCGCGGAGCA